>JAAYHZ010000146.1 GCA_012744235.1 Clostridiaceae bacterium | reverse complement strand
GCGGTTATGCGCAATACGCTACGGCTTACTATCGAAATCTATACATCCACTCCCCCATTTTCAGCTTGCCGGATACGGAAACCATGTTGGTTTCGTTATATAACGAAATCGGAACCAACGCGACGGCGGGATGCTTGAGAACCACATCCTACGCCGCATATTGGGTCTATTCCTATTGCCCTATAGGAACGCCGGTGGAAATTGTGAACGGTTCACCAAGGGGTACCGTTTCGGAAAAACCTCCTACGGTGGACGATGTGTACATGACAAAAGACCCCACCGACCCGTTTAATCCCGATTCCGTTTATTAATATCAACAAGAAGAGAGGAAGGAAGATGAGTGCCATGGCGACCGGTTATATGCGGTTCAAACACATGATCTTGCGTGTTCCCTTAAAAGGTGCCGTTGCGGCATTTCTGATCTTTTGCTGCTGCGCCCTATTCGTTTCATGCAGTTTGGTCGATGAAATTACCGATACTCTATTGTCACCCGTAGAACAAGAAGAATCTACCGTCCCTCGGGAAACAACGGAAGTTACAACCGTCGCTGTAACCAAAGAAGTTACAACCGTTCCTCCGACGGTTCCGGAAAAAATCACTTTCCCCGTTTGCGGTAAAGTCAAGCTGAGCAACCAATTCGATTGGCTTAATATTCGCTCAGGTCCCGGTACCGGCTATCCCGTTAAGGGTCGCTTGGAACACGACACCGTTATCACATTAATCGGAGAAAGCGGTAATTTCTACATGATGGATTTTTTAGGGCTGGAGTGTTATGTATCCAAAGAATACGTCATCATTGATCGGTCCGTAGAACCTTATTCCATGGAGCTATACGCTCACGTAAAATCCCAATACGTCAAATCCACCAATGAAAAGAAAGAAGAGGCGAATCTTTTGGACCAATTGGTGGATTTACGCACCGTAGACCCGACCATTAAGACAAAGGTTGTCTTTGCTACGGAAGAGAATTTTACCGGAGAAGTGTTGTATCCTCTGAACCTTTGTATGATACAAAAGGGCACGGCGGAAAAACTAAAAGCGGCCCAAGCGTTGTTTCAAAAAGACGGCTACTCCATTATCGTATACGATGCTTATCGGCCGTATTCCGTTTCCGTCAAATTGTTCGAGATCGTGAAAAATCCCATCTATATTGCCGATCCGGTGAACAATCCGTCAAGACACAACCGAGGCTCCGCCGTAGATATTTCCTTGGCAGACAGTACGGGAAAAGAAGTGGAAATGCCCTCTCCGATGCACACCTTCGACAGCACCGCATCACGAAGCAATCCGAATATGTCCCAAGAAGCAAGGCGGAATATGGACTATATGACGGAAATCATGCTGCAGTGCGGTTTTGTCAAATACGAATACGAATGGTGGCATTTCAACGACGAAGATTGCTTTGATTACCCGGTTACCGACCATGTGTACACGGAATTTTTGTTCAACAACAAAACCGAATGATTAAAGCTTAGGATCCTTTTCTTTTCGATAGGACGGCAATAATGAGTCCTCCGAAAGCGAAGGCAGCGGCAACGGCCAAAACGAAAATGCCGTTGCTTTTTTGTTTTCCCTCTTCTTGTGTAGGCTCCGTTTCTTCCGAAACGGGTGCTTCAATGCTTGTTTCTTCTTTCGGCTCTTCTTCCGTTTCTTCCCGTCTTTCGACAACCGTTACATGACATACCGCTTTTACATCCGGATTCTTTTTGCCGGAAAACACAACAACGGCCTTCCCCTCTTTTAAAGCCTCCACATGGCCGGTGTCCCAAAGCTTTATAACCTCCGTATTGTCCGTTTCCATTTGAATATCGGAAAAGAAGGTGTCCTCGGGAAAAACCTTGTACTCGATTCGATGTACGTCTCCTACGGCAAGGGTCAGCTCGTAAGAGCTCAGTTCAATGGACTTCATGGCAGGAATCGCATCCGGAACGGAGGCGGCGGCACGAACAAGCATATTTCGAATCTTGATCATCTCTTCAGGAGATTTATTATACATGTTCCCTTTAGAAGCGATCCTTTGCGCCAGCTCTTTCGCCGTTTCTTTATCAGATTTTTCCAATATCTTTAAAAGCTCGTAATCTTCCGCCCCGTCTCTTAAAGCCGCAAGGCGAATGGATGTTTTCACTTTATTGTTCTTCGAATCAGGGAAGATAGAAGAGGTGTCTCCGTTGGCAAAGTCGGTAATCGGACGGTACCATGCCATCAGTCCCCAGTGCAAATACCCGACGGCATCGTTGGCATAATTGAACCATGCAATGGAGCGCCCCTGCCAAACCGGCTTGTCAATAAAGCGATTTAAATAATTACCGCCCGGTACGACGCAAGTATAGGTCCAAAGCTTTTTGTCACCGGTTAAGGCTTTTTTATATATGCTTTTGTTTTCGTCGTATAAATTCAAAAGAGGAATCAGTATATCCACATCTTCGGATATTAAAAAACTTCCTGCGGTCATGGTGGTGTGAGGATCTCCCGTTTTCATGTCCGGAGCATACGTCCTCATATATTCCATTAATTTTGCATAATCCGCTCGGTCTTCTCCATTCGAAGGCTCGTCCCTTAAGTTTTGAACCCAGATATGAAGCCAACCTTTTTCCTTAAGATGCTCGTACAGAGCGGGAATATATTGCACAAACCAATTGTCCGCTTCTTTGGATTGAATGGATACGGAATCCGTTATCGACACCCCGTTTCCGTTTCTTAGGATTACGTTTACTTGGGAACCGGCAGTGGTCATCATATATCCTGCCAGACTTTTTACCCCGCCTTTTTCCATGAAGAATTCGATGTACTCGTCAAATTTCGACCAATTAAAATGATACTTGCCGTCTTCGTCCAATGTGCTTCCGCCGTCTATTAAAAGCTGTACGGTTTGAACGAACAGAACATTGAGACGATGGCTTTTCATCTTCAGCGCGATATCCTCCACCAATTCCCACCACCGGGGTGTCCATCTTTCGAACTTGTAGTTCCGAACGATGGGGTCGTTTGTATGGGAGTCCGCCGTCGTTTTTCCGAAGCCGGACCCGATAATCAGCTGCCACATAAGGATCTCGTATGCAGCTTGGTCCGGATCCGGGATGACCGTGTCGTTGACTTCAACGGACAAATCCACGGTGTAGTCTCCTTGGGTGGTCTTTACTACGATTTCTCCTTTGTAGAGCCCCTTCACCGTCTCTTTCGGAGTGTATACGGTAATCCAAATCGGTTGGGTCGTATCTTTTTTTACCTTGACGGACAATTCATTGGACAAAGCATCGGGATAATAATCCTGTCCAAATCTTACGGCGGTCATTTTGTTCAAGCTTTCCGTGTTTTTGCCGAAATAATAATATTCGACAAAGTTATACGTAATATTTTCTTTCTTTAGAATTTCGCTGCCGCATCGAAGATCCGTTGCCGTAACTTCCAAAATGGTAAAATCTACGGGCATACGAATGCAAATTTGAGCCGACTCGAACTCGTTTTTCGCCATCACAAGATCAATGGACGAACCGCTTTTATCCGACTTCCGATCATCGCGAAAAACGTTGATATACGAGCTTTCCGTCCAAACCTGAACTTCTTGTGCCTGTACCGTAAAAAAAGAAAGAGTCGAACACAAAAGACTGATTACAAGAATCCATGCAAACTGTCGATACCTTTTCAAAAAGATCAACTCCTAACATTCCTCTTTTGACTGTCACTATCTTATTTGTCTTAGCCGTCTGCCGTCAAATTCGTTCTCGGCCTTATTCCCCTCGATTTCGGTAAAATACCTTCACGGAGTCTATATCGGAAGCCTCCGTATCAAGAAACATGGTAAAGCCCGTGCCTTCCCGGTTTTGGTATGGCTCTTGAAGGTCGTTCGCCGGTACGGGAAATGCGGGATATAGGTCTTCGCCGACGAATACGTAAATTTCGCTAACGTGAAGGTTCGGCAAAAATCCGCTTATTCTCGTAAGTCCGTATTGTCGATCGATCCGGATATCTTGATTTTGTCCCGGTACCTCCGATAGACCGGAAGGATTCTTTTGCACCGGTCGAGCCGGCATAATGGGCGCGTTTTCCAAAAGGTCTTTTAAGTTTCTTTCCACAATTTGAGCCACCACAACATCAAATTCCTTTTCTTTCGTTATTCTGTAATCGTAAGGAATGCTTCGAGAATAACAGCAGTACTCGAAAGCTTCGGATACAAGAGGGATGAGAATATTGGCAAAGGAATCCCGGAACATCAAAAGCTTTTTATCAAAACCTGCCGATTCCGTTTCGATGGTCAAATCCTCAAAAGACCGCATCCGGCTTAAGGTTTTGTAATTGCCCTTCGTTTCGATGACCAAAGACGTTTCGGCCATTCCGTAGGCCGGGATTAACATGCGGCCCAAATCCCCGGTTCGAATTTTTCGATAAGCCAACAGGGAGAATTCTTCAAAATCTCTTTTTTCATTCTTCGAAAGGATGGCTTGTCGGCTATCCGCCAAGCTTCGAATCGTTTGGTTGATCTTATCGTCTTGATTGTCTTCGTTTACGGCCTTCAGAATTTCTTCCAAAGCCAAAACGGCACCGTAGCCGTTCCAGTGGGTGTCCTTCTTTTGGTAGAGCGTAGTGTTTTCTTTTTCAAACAAGGTCAAAAGATCGATATAAAGGATATCCGATGTTTCGAAAGCGGCTCTTAACAGCTCCAAGTTTTTCGCTTTCTTCTCGCCGTAACGCTTCGGCATATATTCCGGGTAAACGGTGTTTTTGTTAGGAACCGGCATAAAAATGAAGTCGATTCCTTTTTCCGCCAACCAATCCTTTTGTATTTGAAGGATGCGAACCAGTTTTTCGATTTCATATTCGGTCCATAAGGTTTCCCCGGTGTAATCCGGGACCGTTTTGTCAAAATACAGCCACCCGTTTTTGCCGGGTATCACTTGCTCGTTGACCGAATGGCCCAAAAGATAATAATTAAGTCCTGCGTAAGCGGATATATACAAAGGGCGTAAGCCGAAATTTTCGGAAAAATAGGTATCGAATTCCCCGGTAAAATTCACGTTCCATTTTCCGTCCTTAATCCATTCAGGCATGGAAGACAGCTGTCTGTTTTCGCTGCTTTTGATTTTGATACCCGCCGCCATGCTTAAAACGGGCAGGGATACTATTAAAAAGAAAAGAATGATATAGAACAGATCTCTCTTTTTATTCACGCATAACCTCCTAAAACCTGAAATAGATAAACGGGTTGTACGTCTCGGTGGAAATCGCCATGATGCAAAGCAAAAACAAGGCTATGGATAAAATGTTTCGTATGCCCTCCGCTTTGGGCTCGGTAAGCTTTTCTGTAAAGTCCTTCAAAAGGTTCGTTAAAACGGGAGTCGCCGCAATAAAGGATAAGAAAAACACAAGAACGGTTAGCGGAGACAAAAAGTCGTACAGCATGACGTGCCAACCCGGCTGAAAAGAAAACCCGGTAAAAAGCTTCCCGATGATTTTCACTCCTTGGGTAAGGTTTTCGGCTCGGAACATGACAAATCCCGTCAAGACGACAAGAAGCACATAGAGTCTTGCGAGCCAACGATACTTAAACTTTTCCGTTTGGATAATTTTAGCCCTTTCCAAAATCATAAAGAAGGCATGGAAAATTCCCCATACCAAAAAGGTCCATTCCGCTCCGTGCCAAAAGCCGGTACATAGGTACACGATGAATATATTCAAAAGAGTCCTTTTGTCCCCTTTTCGATTTCCTCCTAAGGGAATATACAAATATTCACGAAACCAAGAGGTTAAAGAAATATGCCAGCGTCTCCAAAAATCGGTGATGCTCGTTGCCGTATACGGGTAATTGAAGTTTTCTTTAAAGTCGAACCCGAACATCTTTCCCAAACCGATGGCCATGTCGGAATATCCGGAAAAATCGAAATAGATCTGGATACAGTAAGCGACGGCACCCACCCATGCCAAAACAACATTTAATGAATTGGGGTCCATGGAAAATACGGCATCCGCCGTCTTTCCTATCAAGTTGGCAATGAGTAGCTTTTTGCCTAAACCAACAATAAACCGCCGTATGCCTTCCTTGATTTTCCGTGCCGAGATTTCTCGTTTCTCCAGTTGCTCTTGAATATCGTTGTATTTTACAATGGGGCCTGCGATCAGCTGCGGGAATAGGGAAATGTATAAAGCGGTGTTCAGGAATTTTTGCTCCGCCTTCACCGTTCCTTTGTATATGTCTATGACATAAGACATGGCTTGAAAGGTAAAAAAGGAAATACCGATGGGCAGGGGAATTTCGGGTATGCGGATGTTTAAGTGGAAAAAGGAATTGAGGTTTCGTACAAAAAAGTTCGTGTATTTGAATACAAATAACAAGGCCAAATTGGCGACAACCGCGGTAACAAGCCAAGCTTTCCGCCTTTTCGGATTTCCTTTAGCCATGGCGACACCGATTCCGTAGTTCACGGTTATGGAAAAGAGCATAATCAAAACGAAAACGGGTTCTCCCCACGCATAAAAAAGCAAGCTGAAAAACAGGAGCATTCCGTTCCTGTATTTCTCAGGCAAGATCAGATTTAAGAAAAAAGTCAAAGGCAGAAAAATGAATAAAAATACCGTGGAGCTAAATACCATAGGTTCTCTCCTGTTACCCCGATTTTCATGCTTTCATCAAGATATGTTGCTTGCGCTGTATAAGCTGATGCCGGTGATTATATCGTTATCAATGGTAAAGTAAATGCAGGGACTGTCCAAATCTCCTTTTTTCAGTGCGTAACGATAAATACCCCCTTCGTCCACATAATCTTCTCCGTAGGCTTTGATTAAGTCTTCCTTTGTGTCCCCTACCTTGATACCTCTTTTGGTTTCATAAGCGGAATCGGTGATAAAAATTTCATCGATCAAATCCTTTCCTTCATAAGGGTAGGTATAGATTTCTACGCCTTTGTAAGTATAGACCTTGTCCATGCCTTCGTATAAGCAGCTGGGTGCTTCTTGAACTTCTTCGGGTTCCCCTAATTCCTCCAGCAGCAATGCCGCGTCGGAATCTAACGTAAATACTTTGCCGTTTACCGTAAACTCCAAGTCCGCTTCACTGAAAGAATCCGTCTTTTTGCATGCACTGAAAAGCAAAACCGTCAATAGGATCGGGATCAATATTTGAATGTATCTTTTCACTTCTTTTTGTACCTCCCTCTGTAAAATCGGTTAATAGATAAATAACAATTTTACTTCAATTTTAATAGCTCATAAATAAGAGCCCATGCGGTGTCAAAGTCTTCGTCATCGTCGCTTCGCTTTACGGGTCGGAAACCGAAGCTTAAATACATGTTGACGGCTTTCCAAGACACGGTTTGGGTGGTCAAATACGCGCGATCGTGGTATTGCGCCAAAACGGAAAGAGCATAAGACAGCATGGGCTTTGCCAATCCTCTTCCTTGGTATTCGGGTTTTATGGCAACCCAATGGATTCTTCCCATTCTCTCTCCCTGAAAGTCCCCGTACCAAGCCGTGGTCGTTCCTATGTACTCGTTATCCGGACTTGTCAAGAAAACACATCTTTTTTTCATTTCCTCCGTATAGGGTGAAAATTCGTTTTCAAAGTGCTTCAAAGCATCGTCAACACTCGGAAATTCTCCCGCCGCACACACGATTTGAGCCCAACGGATCTCGTCCTTTTCCTGAAATAATTGAAGCTTGTATCCATCCGGAAGCGAGTATCCGGGTATCCATTGCAAATCCGGGCGAATCATCGCCGTCTTGTAATATTTCATACTTTCACCGCCTGTTCCGTTATCCTATGGGGACGTCTTGCCAAATTCCGTCGTACAAAGCCCGTTGGGTTTTGTAGCCGATCTTTTTTAACAGCTCTTCCGTTTCACCGTAGGCGGTATCCAGCCACAAAGGATTATGGGCATCGGAATTTAAAACTATGGGAATTTCCATTTCCTTCATGATTTCAATAATCCAAGGGGATGGGTATGCCGTATCCGTATACTTTCGGGACAAGCCTCCGGTGTTGATTTCCAAAATGCAGCCGAATTCTTTTACCGTTTTCAAAGTTTTTTCCACTTCATCCTTGTACCAGGATTCTTGCTCGTTAAATATGAAGTTGTTTTTATTGTTCTTCTTTAATAGATCCAAATGGCCCGACAAAACCGGCCTTTTGTTACGGATCATTTCTCGGTATTGGGAATAGTAATCAACGGTATACGCTTTTCCGTCTCCGTCATAGCATTCTTGTATGCCTTTTTCCACCATGTCGAAAGGACCGTCCACCGGGATAAGCCTGTCATTTTTTTCGGTTCGTACGTAGTGAACGGAAAACAAATAATAGTCCAAGCCCTCCGGAATATTGATATCCGTGTCTTTAATATAATCGGTCTCAAGCCCTACATAAAGCTGTATTTCGTTTTTGTACTTTTCTTTAAGCATAAAAGCTTCTTTCAAATACAAGGGCAGGTCTTCCTTTTTTAACGTCCATTCCGTTTCAAAAGGCAACGGAGCATGAGCGGAAAAGCCCAAGACCTTCCATTTTAATTCAAGGGCTCTTTGAACGTAGTCTTCCAAATTCCCTTTTCCGTCGCAGTAACGACTGTGCGTATGGTAGCTCGCTCTCATATTTGTTATTCTCCTTCTTCTCTGTCGTACCGACCCTTTTCATGAGCCGTTTGGTACATGGCAATGACGTTTTCCACCGGCGAATTATCCTGCAAGGAATGGGTGGGTGAGAAAAAATACCCTCTTGTCTTCATCATCACATTTAATATGCGGGTACAATCGGCAATGACTTCTTCGGGAGTACCGGTCGCCACCGGTCCCGCCGTCGAAATACAACCGTGGAAAGACAACTGCTCTCCGAAATTCCGAACCAAGTACTCCGGAGACATGTTTAATGCTTCCGGCTGTAGAGTATCCACCGCATCAATCTCCATTTCGATAAAGTCGGGAAAAGCCCAACTGCTGGACCCGCAGCTATGAATCATGGTATAGACACCGAATTCTTTGGCCAAATCAACAAACCTTTGCAAGCGAGGCCGTATATGCTTACGAAACATGTCGATGCCGTATAAAGGCCGATCTTGGGCGCCTAAATCTTCACCCAGCCATAAAAAGGTTATCATCCCCTCGGCTTCTTCCAAGGTTCTTTTCACCAATTCGTATTGGATTTCGTGTCTTCGGTCAATCAATCGCAAAATTGCAGGATCTTCGGTAGCAAAGCCGATCAGCGCTTCCGTATATCCGGTCCAAAAACTCACCGTGTTGACACAATCCCCTACTCCGGCGTTTCCTACATACAAAGCAAAATCCCGATTCTTTTTGCAAAACTCTTTGATATGAGAAAAATCATAGTCCTCTACGGAAGGCATAGGCCACTTTTCCACTTGGTCCAAATCCGCATTTTGCAAAGGAAAATCGCAATAATCCCAATACGACCCGGTAGCGTGTTCCACGTACCGAGTAACCCATCCCCATTGCGGGTCCACTCTTCGGTCTTTTATCGGCGGATGCAGAACCGGACCCTTATACACGGGAGAAACCCCTTTAAAATCGACGCCCAAGGCTTTTCTTAATCCCTCACCGTCATTCTTGTCCAACCCGAAGTATTTTTTTAACCTGTAATCGATGCCCGGATTGGCATGATAATCAATGGGAACTCGGTCGGGATTGCCGTGTTTAAAGGTCTCTATAACCCGTTCTCTTGACGTCATGATTTTATTTCCTTTTTCCATTTTCTCTTTCTCCTTTCCTTTTTCGCGGTTGTCCTTCCCTTTCCTTTTTCGGTTTTTCCGGGGGAACCAAAGCTTTTTTCCCGTACCCGATCAAATCCTCTCGATGTGCGGCAAGTAAGGCTTCTCGAACAAGACGTTCATTTCGTTTGTCTCGATATTGTAAAAGGGCTCTTTGCATACGCTTTTCTTCCCCTTTGGGTACATACACCGGTTTCATTGTGTAAGGATCGATTCCCGTATAGTACATTACGGTGGATGCGGTACCCGGAGTAGGATAAAAATCTTGAACCTGCTCCGCATAGATGCGGTGGTCTCTCATATATTCCGCCAGCATCACGGCATCGTCAAGGGTGGATCCCGGATGAGACGAGATAAAATAGGGCACCACGTATTGTTCCTTCCCGGCTTTTTTTGTAGCCATGGCGAATCGTTCGATAAACAGATTAAAAACACCGATATCGGGCTTTCTCATATACTGCAAAACCTTAGGAGAAACATGCTCGGGAGCCACTCTCAATTGTCCGCTGACGTGGTATTTGGCAATTTCGTCGATGAAACCGCTTTTGGTATCCGCCAAAGCAAAATCGTACCGAATGCCGGAACGAATAAACACTTTTTTTACTCCCTTTAATTGCCTTAATTTTCTTAAAAGGACTAAATAGTCCGTATGATCCGGGTCTATAGCTTTGCATACGGTAGGATACAAACAGCTTTTGTCGATACACGTTCCCGACTTTGTTTGTTTTTTGCAAGCCGGCCCTCTGAAATTGGCGGTAGCACCGCCTACATCGTGGATGTAGCCTTTAAAGTCCGGATCCTTCGTCATCCTCTCCGCTTCCCTCAACACCGATTCGTGGCTTCTGGCGGAAACGATTCGTCCTTGGTGAAATGTCAATGCACAGAACGAACAGCTTCCGTAGCATCCCCTAGATGAAGTAATGGAAAACTTCACTTCTTGCAAGGCCGGAATGCCCCCTTGGCTTTCGTACATGGGATGATAAGTACCCGTATACGGAAGCTCGTATACCGCGTCCATTTGCTCCGTATTTAAAGGAAAATCCGGAGGATTCTGAACCAAAAAGGAGTCGCCGTGAGGCTGCACGATGATCTTTCCCCTGTAGGGATCTTGCTGTTCACTTAATATTTTAAAGCATTTCGCATATAAAGCTTTATCATTTTTTACTTCTTCATAGGAGGGAACCAAAACATAATCTCCTAATCCCGCCAACGAGGATATTTTAAAACAGGTTCCCCTCACGTGGGCGATATCCTTAAGACTTATGCCGTTGCGTAAAGCTTCGGCAATCTCCACGATATGGGACTCCCCCATACCGTATGCCAAAAGATCGGCCTTCGAGTCGAACAATATCGATCGCCTTACCGTATCGCTCCAATAGTCGTAATGGGCAAATCTCCTTAACGAGCTTTCAATACCGCCGATTAATATGGAGGCGTTTTTAAAAGCTTCCCTTATTTTATTGCAATAAACAATGACGGCACGGTCCGGACGATATCCGGTCTTCCCTCCGGGGGAATAGGCGTCTTGCTTTCTTCTTTTCTTTACCGAAGTATAGTGATTCACCATGGAATCCATATTCCCGGATGTCACTAAGAAGGCCAAATTGGGCTCCCCTAACCTTCGAAAATCATCAAGGTTGTTCACGTTCGGCTGCGGAATAATTCCCACCTTGTATCCTTTCGATTCGAGAACTCTTGAAATGACGGCAGCACCAAAGGAAGAGTGGTCTACATAAGCGTCTCCGGTTATGAGGACAAAATCGCAAGAATCCCACCCTCGAGCCTTCATATCTTCTTTTGTTACAGGTAAAAAATCGTTGTTCATGATTTTGAATTATACCACACCTTTGTATATTTTTCGAAACAGTTGCATGGGTTTTTCTCTTGAGTAATAAAGGAAGAACATTCTTTTTATGATAAAACCATGCTATAATATATTTACCATTTAGGCGAAGAATAAAATGAATCGACTAGGGATTGCTGCGGTAATCCCTAATATTGAATAATGGAATTTTTAAATCACTAATCGAAAGGAGAAGCGGCTTTTAATTAAATAAATCCTTTTCCTTAAGCGGCCGCACAGCACGTTATGATTATAGTAATGAAGCCTAATGCAGGCAAAAAAGAAATTGACAATATAGTTGATAAGCTCCATAAAGCGGGTTTGGAAGCTCATCTTTCTACCGGTAAAGAATTGACGATTATCGGCGTTATCGGAGACAAAAGGTTGGTGGCGGATGCGAATTTAGAATTAATGCCCGGAGTGGACCGTTTGGTTCCCATCACCGAATCCTACAAGCTGGTAAATCGCAAATTCAACGTGAAGGAAACCGTTGTGAAGGTGGGCGATGTGGAAATCGGCGGTGATCGCTTCGTCTTGATTGCCGGCCCCTGTGCCGTGGAAAGCGAGGAACAGATTTTTCAAACGGCCGAAAAATTGAGCAAGGCAGGAGTAAAAATATTAAGGGGCGGAGCTTTTAAACCCCGTACCTCGCCCTACTCTTTCCAAGGCTTGGGAGTGGAAGGATTGAAATATTTAAGGGCCGCCGCCGATACCTACGGCATGCTCGTCATCAGCGAAGTCACCGGTATACCTGCACTTCAAGATGCGGAGCCTTACGTAGACATTATTCAAATCGGGGCGCGCAACATGCAAAATTTCGATCTTTTGAAAGAAGTAGGCAGGACTCAAAAGCCGATATTTCTGAAAAGAGGAATGTCCGCTACCATCGACGAGTGGTTGAATGCCGCCGAATACATTATTCGAGAACACAACAACCAAGTGATCCTGTGCGAAAGAGGTATCCGTACCTTTGAAACCGCCACTCGAAATACGTTGGATATCAGTGCCATACCGGTGCTGCGAGCCAAGACCCACTTGCCGGTATTTATCGACCCTTCCCATGCATGCGGCGTTAAGGATTACGTAATACCCTTGGCAAGAGCCGCAGCAGCCGTGGACTGTGACGGGCTGACGGTGGAGGTTCATCCGAATCCGGACCGGGCTTTGTCCGACGGAGCACAATCCTTGACACCGGAGGATTTTGTCGAATTGGTACGACAAATTAAGCCGATACTGGACGTGATGGGGAGAAAACTGTAATGCATATCGGTATTATCGGCTTAGGATTTATGGGCGGTTCCTTGGCCAAAAGCTTTAAAAAGAAAAAATCCGTTGCAAAGATTACGGCTTGCGACAAAGATCCTCGGGTATTGCAAATGGCAATGGAGCAAAAGGTCATTGACGCCGCGGCTTATCTGCCGGGAGCCGACCAAGGGCTTCCCCCTTCTTTTCCTGCCGTCGAAACGCTATACGATTGCGATATTGTGTTTATTTGCACACCGGTTCATGTGACCGTTCCGATTATTCAAAAGCTTCGAGGGCATTTGAAAAAAGGATGCATCCTTACCGATATCGGAAGTACGAAAAGCGAAATCGTTCAAAGGATTGAGGAGCTGAAGCCGGAATACCCCTTTATCGGCGGACATCCCATGGCCGGCTCGGAGAAAAAGGGATTCGAGTATTCCACGGAGATCCTCTTGGAAAACGCTTATTACTTAATCATCCCTTCTCGCAATTCCGATGCCGATTCCGTAAGAATCCTATCGGAGCTTTTAAAATCCATAGGTGCTTTGGTGATAACCGTGGATGCGGATACCCACGACTATATTACCGCCGCCATCAGTCATGTTCCTCACGTGATTGCAAGCGCTCTTGTGAATACCGTTCAAAAAAACGATTTGCCCAATAAGCTGATGCACACCTTGGCCGCAGGAGGCTTTCGAGACATTACGCGGATCGCTTCCTCCTCTCCCGAGATTTGGACGGACATCAGTTTTTCAAATAAAGAGCAAATATTCAAATTGCTCCGTTCCTTCGAGGAGGAGTTAAAAAGCTTTCGAGAAGAGCTGGAAAAGAACAAAAACGATAAGGTATATGCCTTCTTCGAAAACGCTAAAAAATACCGTGATTCCTTCGAGTTTCGTACAACCGGCGCCATCCAGCCGGTATTCGAATTCAGCGTCAGCGTAGAAGACCGACCGGGAATTATTGCCCGCATCGCTACTTTACTGGCGGAAGAAAACATTAACATAAAGAATATCGGCATTGTCCATAATCGAGAAGGCTTTGAAGGCGTCCTTCGTATCGAATTTTACAATCCGGAAAGCATGGAACGTGCCTATACCCTGTTAAGAAATACGGGCTACAGCGTGCATCCGAAGGAGAAGAAATAAAATAATTATCCAAAGAAAGATTTTCATTCGTCATGAAGATCTTTCTTTTTTTAAGTTTACATGTTGTTAATTAGTGGTAGAATAAGATAGATTCATATAAGGAGGTAGTAATTATGCCGGATTTTGAAACCTTAAAGCAAAATGCGAAGTTACGAACCCGAAAAGTATTATTGGACAATGACGGCTGTGATACGGTCTACGAGTGTTCTACGGCGGATCCTTTGGAATTGTTGAAGCAAAGAACCCTCTATCTTGCCGACTCGAAGGTAGATACGCTCTTTTACTGTACATGGTCCTCGGGAATCGGTGTCTACACGCACAATACCAAGGTAGGCAGCATTTTTGACACCAAGGACATCATATTCAAGAACAATAAGACTCGGGAGTTCATTGAGCAAGGTACCGACTGTCTGGAAATCATTACTCGATTCTGCAACCAAAACAACATTGAAATCTTTTGGACCATGCGTATGAACGACGTTCACGACAACCACGGTGCGGAATACAGCAAAACCATGTTCGAAGCCAATAAGTTTAAAAAAGAAAATCCCGACTGTCTCATTTCCTCCTATAGCGATCGACCGCCCTACGGCGCAGGAACGGCGGCGAATTTCGAAAAAGAAGCGGTAAGAAAATTGGTTCTTGACTCCTTTAAGGAGATCATGGGGAATTATAACATAGACGGGATCTTAATGGACTTTTTCCGGCATCCCGTGTTCTTTAAAGAACCGGCATACGGTACGCCGGCAACACAAGAACAGCTGGATATCATGACGAATCTGGTAAAAGAGGTTTATTCTTTGGCGGATGAATACGGCCGCAAGCGCCGTCGTCCGATCCTTACGGCTGTCCGGGTACCGGATTCCGTACCCTTTTGCAAAATCATCGGACTGGATATTGAAGCATGGCTTCAACAAGGAATCGTTGATCTGTTAATAACAAGCAGCTACCTGCAATTAAACGGATGGGAATACAGCGTGGCGTTAGGACACCGCTACGGCGTTCCGGTTTATCCTTCTTTAGATGAAAGCAGAGTACGGGATGAAAAGGCTCGAAATATGCGGCATACATTAAAAGCCTTCCGCGGACGTGTCATGAATGTTTGGAAATCCGGAGCGGACGGTGTTTACATTTTCAATAACAGCGGATTAAAAAGAGACGATTTGATTGCATGTATTCACGAACCTCTCGACGATCCTACCCTATATGCCGATTACGATAAGGACTATTTCGTAAGCATTCGCGGAGTCGGCGCCGTGGCAGGTTCCTGCTATCCTCATAATAAATTTATTAACATTCCCGTTTTAAATCCTGCCAATCCTTTGACGATACCTCCCGAGGGAAAAGAATACACCTTTATTGAAATGGGAAACGAAGGCCTTGGCAAAATACCGAAAACATATCACTTGAAGCTGTTCCTTAACGTAAACACAGTCGCCGATATCGAAGTGTTTTTCAACGGCGGGCGATTACCCCAATCGGAAGTCGAAGAAAACGCATACGACATTGACGATAAATTAATCAAGGCGGGAACCAACACCGTCTTTATCTATAACCCGTCGAAAGAAAAATTGACCGTAAAAGATGTCATGGTACAAGTAAGAGCGATGTAAAGAATGGATAAATATATCTTAAAAGCCGGGCATAGCCCGGTTTTTCATTTAATTTTATAGGAATACTATGCTTTCTAAAATTGGACTTCATCTTTGTAAATGAACATATTTATTATTCATTTTATAAATTTATGAATTAAAGCGTTGACTTTCATTGGAAACAATACTTATAATCTATATGTGCACTGTCTTTATAGACATATAG
>JAAYHZ010000002.1 GCA_012744235.1 Clostridiaceae bacterium | reverse complement strand
GGGTATCGGCTCGTCGAAGCTTGCGTCCGTGGGTATTACCGCCGAAATGGGACCTTATATCAAGCTTTACGGATTCTTCGTGTACGAATACGAAAAGCTAAGACCTGCCAATACGAGCAAGTGGATATACGATGAACGAATGGCAGGAGCCCTCTATTTGGATTTCGGAATGTACTTTGTCTTAAGCTTCGATGCGCAAGCATTGGGCAACCTGTTTGAGTACAGCTACGACTTTATCAACGAGGAAGTTCCTCTTCTGGAAGCGGGGGAAAGATTGTATCCCTATGCCTTTTCTTATGAACCCGAAGAAGGAGAGCTGATACGTATTATAGATGCGGACGGCAACAGCACCAACGGCATTTCCATGCATCTGCCCGAAAGCTTACTTGCCCTGTCTTACATCGATCTGACCAACGGATTGTTCGGAAGCAAGACTTACAATATGGATAGGTACAACATCACCTTCTCGAGCCCGTACTTCTCCTTGGATGATAACGGCAGAGTGGTTGTGGACGTTCCCGAAGGTGCGCAATATTTGGAATGCAATGTTACGATTACGTATACCTACGGCAAGCTTGCCTTCAGTAAATACGACATGACGATAACCGTTCCCCTCGTATGGACGAACCTCAGCGATGCCGAATTGAACGAATATTATACGGCTAGCGTACGAGTCGGCAACGATACGGACGGATACCAAACCGTTTGGAGAAAGCGCGTAAGAAAGAACCAAGAATTTGATCTTCCGACCATTGAAGAAATTAAAGAATTGATCAAGTATGATCGTTACGATAACGGCAGCGGCATCAACATGAAGTACGAAAGCTTCTTCGGTTACGATGTCTCCGAAACGGAAAGCTTAAAAATCTATACGGATACGACCTACGACATCCAAGTCGTACACAAGACCTATAGCGTTACGGTGAACGACATACAGCTTTCGGACGGCACGACCGTAAGCAGGACCTATACGACGCAATACGGCAAAGCCTTTGACTTTTCGGACCTGAAGAATACGGGTAAGAATATACTCGGAGACACTCTTGAAACCACGGAGTTTACCGTGTTTGCCGGATTGACGGCCGAGAAGGAAGGAAGCATAGGAGAAAACGAGCTTCCGACTTACGACCTTACGGCTCCCGTGGAGGGCAAATTGGCTCTTGACATCGCCGCGGGGAAAGTAAAACCGAAAGCGGAGTACGTTGACAATTCCGTTTTGGTAACATTCCGATTCGACGGATTGGCTTACCCGGATATAATCCAAAAAATCAAGAAGGGTACGGAGCCGAACCTTAACGCCGTGGAGGCAATCGTATCCGACAACGGATTGGCTATAAAAGACATAACGCCTATTCTCGGAAAGGTTTTCTCGAATATCACCTACACGGTTGCCTGCGGAGAACTGACGGGACCGAAAACGACGATAACCTTTGAATCGAACGGCGGTACGGAAGTACCGTTTATCGAGAAGGTAGTAGGAAGCTTAATCGGCATCCTCCCCACACCGGCAAAATACGGTTATACCTTTGAAGGATGGTACACGGACCAAAGTCTTACGACACCTTTCGGCTTGACCAAAATGCCTTCCGAAAACATGACCCTCTATGCAAAATGGTCGGCCAATGTTTACAGGGTTGTTCTTAATGCAAACGGCGGCGCTTTCGAAGGCGATGCGGGAACGAAGGAAATAACCGTTACCTTCGGAACTCCTTACGGCGATCTTGCGGCTCCTACCCGCAGCGGCAAAGGCTTCGTCGGCTGGTTCACCGATCCGGAGGGCGGTACGGAGGTTCTTGCGGATACCGTCGTCGACGCGGCGGGAGATCATATTCTCTACGCCCGTTGGGTAGATCTTATCGTTATCGGAAACGATGTATTCTCCTTTGTGCCGGTGGTTACCACTTATATGAAAGGCGTTTCGGTTCCGGCGAATATCATACAAAACGAAGCATATGCGGGACCGGAGGGCTTTACCTTTGAGTACCGTATGCAAAACGATCCGAATGCCGCTTTCGATGCTCCCGTCGGTGCGGGTACATATGATTTGGTGGTGAAAAGACCGGGGGATAACGTCTATGCTCCCTTTGAGTATCGGTACGAAGGTGTTGTCATTATTAATAAGGCGGTTCGAACGCTGGAAGAAGCACCTATTGAGGCGGTCCGAAGAGGATATACCTTCTTGGAGCTAGGGGTTGTGGAAAATGGCATTGACGATCTAAGCGACATGGCAACCATCGTCTATTACGGGTCAATAAAAATGTGGAACTTCGAAATTGATGTTCCATTTGCCAGCGGAACCGGCTATATCGACGGGATCGTACCCGGCTCCGTTATGAGCTTCAAAATCGAAGTGAGAGACGACCCGAACTATGAAAACGCAAGATCCAAGGCCGTTCCGATCCAGACGTTACCTCCGCCTACAGAGTCATGGTTGGATCATACGGAACCCGTGGCTGTTGTCAACGGCAGCGTAACCGTCTCAACGGCGGGACAGCTTGCATATCTGGCGAAGGAGATCAACAGCGGCAATTTGGACAGCAGAGGACTTCAAGTGACTCTGGCAAACGATATCGATCTGACCGGTTATTTGTGGGAACCTATCGGCAATACGGAGAATACGGCCTTTAAGGGAGATTTTTACGGGGATATGCATACCGTAAGCGGAATGTATGCGGACGGTATCTATTCCGGTTTGTTCGGTATTACCGACAACGCGTTATTGGAAAACGTGCAGATCAAAGAATCGTATGTCTACGGATTATCCGCCGCGGGTAGTATCGCGGGGGTCGCATGGAACAACTCGTTAATCCGAAACTGCGTAAATCGTGCCATCGTTACGGGAGAAAATGAAACCGGCGGTATCGTGGGTATACTCGGACAGGTCATATTCTGGCTGGACGGTGCGGATTTCTCCAAGGTGGATGGCTGCATTAACTACGGAAATATATCCGGAGTAAAATTCACCGGCGGTATCGTCGGAAGGACCTATACCTATACATATATCGGGTATACGATTAACCGTGCCGTTATCAATTGTATTAACTACGGAAACGTCTCAGGCGGAACTTCTGTCGGCGGTATTGCGGGAGCCCAGATTGAAGGTTATATTTCCAACAACGTAAACTTCGGATGGGTGTCCGGCGAAACCAATGTCGGCGGCATCGTGGGTCTGAACAGCAATTATCATTCCGTTGTGGAGAACTGTTACTCGGCCGGGACGGTAGAAGGATACGAACAATATATCGGAGCGGTCGTCGGAAGGAATGAGAACGACAACGGAAAAGTGAATTACTGCTATTATAGAGCCGGATCGGCAACTTGCGACGAAGAGGTACGATACGGACTCGGTACCAAGAACGGTTCGGTTCCGGACGGAGATAAGGGCTACAAAGTTGCATCCTTTACATCCTATGACAGTTCGTTGAGCAAAGATTACGGTTACGGTAAGACAAACCTGTTGACGGTATTGAATGCCTACGTACAGGACAATGGAGGAGAGCCTCCGGGTCTTTGGTCGGCAGGTCCGGACGGATACCCGATCCCTTGTACGATTCAATGGCCGTAAAAATATACTTCCCCATATTGGAATATAGGGCTTCCGAGGGAAGCCCTTCCTTCTGTTTTTAAGGAGCATCCGATGAAAAAAGTCTTGTTTATTCTGCTTGCCGTCGTCGTACTTTTATCCGGCTGCGGAGTTCAAAAGCAAAATACGAATTCGGTGAATGAGCCCGAGGGTGTTGTTATCGCTCTTTTGGATACCGGCATCTCCCTTCGTGCCATCAACGAAAAGTATATTCTTCCCGGCTACAATTACACGGAAAACTCGGAAAATACCGAGGATCGAATTAATCACGGAACCGCGGCGGCCAGCGTAATCGTCGGGTCCGCTCCTGCGAAGGTAGAGGGGCTTGCCGAAAACGTCCGTTTGGTTCCTTTGGTTGTCTTGAGCAAAACGGAGGACGGCAAGCAAAAAAGCATCGATGCCCGGACCTTGACGAAAGCGATAAGGGACAGTGTGGACAAATACGGTGCGGATATTATCAATATTAGTTTCGGTATAAAAAAGGATGTGGAAGAAGTCAGGAAAGCGGTAGCCTATGCCGAAAAGAAAGGGGTTTTGGTAGTCTGTGCGGTGGGCAATAGCGGGAATGACCGGGATATTTATTATCCTGCCGCTTATGAAACGGTGCTTGCGGTAGGCTCCCACGATAAAGACGGAAAGCTTTCCGACTTTTCCCAAAGAAACGGCACGGCGGATATCCTTGCTCCCGGTGAAGACATTTGGCTTGCTTCTCGAAACGGCAAAACCTACGGTACGAAGGGCACCTCCTTTGCCGCGGCTTACGCATCCGCTGCGGCGGCTGTTCTTCTTTTCGAATACCCCGATCTTTTGCCGCAAGAGATAAGAGAATGCCTGATTCGGTCCGCCGATAAGATCGAAGATGAAGGCGCCACAACTGACAATGCGGGAATCTTGAATTTGGAGGCCGCTTTCGCATATGCAAAAGAGATGAAATAGTATAAATAGAACATGATCTTCTTTCCTAGGGAAGCCGAGTTGAAAAGCCGGCTTCTTTTTTATATTATCTTTATAAAGCACAAATTCTTTTATATACCTTTGGAGGCTGCCAAATGAAAATCAACAAGATTAGTATCGTAGGGATGGGAGCGTTAGGAATACTGTACGGCGATTTCTTTACTCAAAAGTTAGGAAAAGAACGCGTCGAATTTGTAATGGATCGGGCTCGGCTTAAAAAGTATCAAAAAGAGGGCGTTTATTGCAACGGCAGACCTTGTGATTTTACGGTTGTGAACGAAGATGAGAAAAACGCCTTTACGGATCTTTTGATATTTGCCGTTAAAGCCTATTCTCTTGATCGGGCGATCCTGTCGGCAAGAAACAAGGTATCGCAAAACACGGTGATATTATCCTTGCTCAACGGAATTACAAGCGAAGAAATCATCGGACAAGTCTTCGGTCCGGACAAGGTCATCTATTGCGTTGCACAGGGAATGGATGCCGTGAAGATCGGTAATGAAATGACGTACACGAATATGGGAAAGCTTTGCATAGGGATTTTGGATCATGAAAAAGACAAAAAAGAAAAGCTTCAAGCCGTTATCGATTTGTTCGAGCAAACCGGCCTTCCTTATGTAGCGGAGGAGAATATGAAACACCGATTATGGAAGAAATTAATGATCAATACGGGTGTAAACCAAATTGTCACGATTTACGAGGGAACCTTTAAAACCGTTCAGCAACCGGGAGAAGCAAGGGATATGATGATCGCGGCCATGAGGGAAGTGATCCTATTGGCCGAAAAAGAAAACATTCCGATTACGGAAAAGGATTTGGAGGAATATGTATGCTTAATTGATACCCTCGATCCGAACGGGATGCCGTCCATGCGGCAAGATGTCCTGGAAAAAAGAAAAACCGAAGTGGAATTGTTTTCAGGGACCGTAATCAAGCTGGGAAAAAAACACGGAGTGCCGACACCCGTCAATCAAAGGATATATGAAAAGATCCGGAGCATGGAGGAAGAGTATTTATAATGCCGTTATTATCCCCGTTTCGAGAGGATATCCCGTAGCGAAGAGGCGGCGTAATGATTTAGGCGTATGAAGCATCCGAGAATCACGGAAGCTTATCAACGAATAGAAGAAAACATTTCCGTTTTAGGAGGGACCGACAAATGGGAAGAAAATACGCAAGCATCCATATACGCACGGACAAGCCGGAGGAGGTCATAGAAAAACTGAAAGGCCGTTACGTAACCGATCACGATAACATGAAAAATCTCATGAATATGGCTTGCAAATTCATAAACGGTGAACAAGCGAGATACTTATTGGAAAGAACTCATGATTTGTGGACCTCTGAAGTCCTTGTAATCCGCTACGCATCCTTTGTTTCCGTATACGACGACCGGCTTTCCTTTGAAACGGTGGAGAAAAAAGCTCGCGAATTGTCAAAAGATATCGATGAACCGGTTGCGTATACATCCGTATTTGACGACGATATTTTCTTTTTCGGCGTTTATCGCCGGGGAAAAATCATCACGGGCGGCAGGGTCGGAGAGAATTTACGGGTATACGGAATAAAGCCGAAAGCCGTTAACATCGATAAATTCTGCAAGGCGATAAATGTTTTAAAGCCTTGCTCCCTTGAGGGTACCAATGGGACAAATAATATTAAGGCTATGGAAGACGAAATCGAGAATTTGCTGCAGGTACCCCTGAATTTATCGCCGGATGAGGTTCGGTCCGATCCTACGCATTTTGTAAAAAAAGATAGGGACGATATGGAATTTTCTGTGTATGAGTATAAATCATAACCGTATGCAACCCTTTATTTTCTCAAACCGTACAGCAGTATTTTGAAGTGATCCGATATCTGTCTTTCCAAATCAAAATCGGGATAACGGATACACCATTCAAAGGCAATTCCGCGTATGGCCATAATCAAGTGCTTGGCAAGGTCCTCCACCGGGATATCCTCACGTAACTCGTCTTTTCGAATCCCTTTTTCCAATACCTCGGACAATAACCGGTATAGCTCTCGGTTGTAGCTTATGGCGGGCATCGTATTGAAGGCGGACTTTGTCAAATAAGCCCTATACAATACCCTCATATTTTCATATCCAATGCTTTCGGAAAGAAACGTGGAAATTTTTCGGCCCAACAAAGCCAAGACCTCTAAAACGGAAGCTTCTTCCGATACGGTTGACAAGAAAGCTTTGTAATTAAAATCGGCATATTTTGTATATTCATTCACCAATTCGG
>JAAYHZ010000145.1 GCA_012744235.1 Clostridiaceae bacterium | reverse complement strand
CTGCATATGCATCTCTAGCGGTTTAAAACATATTGCCAATGAAATGAAAGAATACAGTCCCTCCCACTTGGTGTTGGTGCCCTTGTTTGTCGAAACGCTTCACAAAAGAATATGGCAAACGGCGGAAAAGAGCGGGAAAGCCAATTTGCTGCGCACCATGATGAAGGTAAGCAACGGACTTCGAAAAATCGGGATCGATTTGCGCCGCCAATTTTTCAAATCCATTCATGAAACCTTCGGCGGCAAGCTGGAAATGATTATATGCGGAGGAGCGAGATTAGCCCAAAACATTATCGACGATTTTGAAGCCTTCGGTTTCACCGTCCTCAACGGCTACGGCATAACGGAATGTGCACCGTTGGTCTCTTGCAATCGAAACAAATACCAAAAGAAAGGCAGCGTAGGCATCCCCATTATCGGAGAGCAAGTGAAAATCCTGAATCCGGATGAGAACGGAGAAGGCGAAATCTGCGTCAAGGGTACCAACGTGATGCTCGGCTATTACAAGGATCCGGAAGCCACCAAGCAAGCCTTCGATGAAGAGGGGTATTTTAAAACGGGAGACTACGGAAAGCTGGACGATGAAGGCTGGCTGTATATCACCGGAAGATTGAAGAACATGCTTGTTCTCAGCAACGGCAAAAATGTTTATCCCGAGGAATTGGAGGCGGAAATAACATCCAATATTTTCGGCGTGGCGGAAGTCGTGGTGTATGCCGGCGAAAGCAAAACTAAAAAAGAAGTCATTGTAGCGGAAATCTACCCGGATTTCGAAGCCTTGAAAGCCAAAGGCATTACCGATGTACAAACCTATTTTAACGAAGAAATAAAGAAATTGAACGGCAACATGGTTTCCTACAAAGCCATTAAAGTCGTTAAAATCCGGGAGCAAGAGTTTGTAAAGAACACTTCAAGAAAAATTCAACGCTTCCAAATCGACAAAACAATCGATTAAGCCTGCGATAAATAAGCGCCGACGGCTTCATATCCAAAAAGCCGACGGCGCTTTTCCATGAATTCCGCTATTCTTTTGTCCCTTCCTTTTCCAATATCTCCTCCAACAATCGAACATATTCTTTAAAAGAATGCAAGCCTTCGTTTGTAAGAGAGTAAACGGTTTTACCTCTTCGTCCGATGAATTCTTTTTCGGCATGCACAGCTCCGGCTTCCAAAAGAATCTCCATTTGCTTTCCTAAGTTTCCGTCCGTCGTTTCCGTCAACTTTTTTAACGTCGTAAAATCCTTCGGTCCCGAAATCAAGGCCGCTATAATACGCAAGCGCACCTTTGAAGAAAAAAGGTCCGAATATTCGTCAAACATTGTCATCGCTCGTTTCCGTTTTCTTTTTCTTTCCCAATAAGTATCCTGTACATATTAAAAAGATACCGGGCATAATACTCGTACCCAAAAGGCTTCCTAACGAGACCTCGATTGTCATGCCTCCTATGACGGCATAATCCAAGGTTAAAGGCAGAGCGGTTACTGTCAAGCTGACGAAGATATAAAGAAGGGCGAGCCGTTTCGAAGCGCTTTTGTTCAACAAAACACCCGTAATAAACAGCATAAGCGGTATGGATACCATGTAAAACAGCCAAGGAACGGATACATAACGAGCAAATTGGTCTTTCGACAAATGCAAGGATACAAGGTTGACGGCGGCTCCGTAAAGAATGATTCCGATTAAAAACCCTCCCCACATATCGATCAGTTGAAGTCCCAATCCTCTTGCGAAACGCTTTTGCTTATTCCGTAAAAGAAGATACGTCGCCAATGTAGCCAAAAAACCGATCCAAGATAGGCAGCTTGAAATGTAGGATACGATGGCTACTTCCGTTCCCAACCGAATGCTGTCGGAGAATAAATTCCAAGTTGCGAATACGTTCAAGGAAGTGATAGCACCCTTTGCAACTAAAAACCCGCCGGCGATGATAAGCAATTTGACCGCTTCCGAAAAGTCCCGGTATGTATTAGCAAAAATCCGCTTAATCTCCGAAACGTCATCCAATGCTTTTTGCACTTGATCCTTTTCCATAAGAACCTCCGTGAAAATATAATACTCTGCTATATAGATACTCTATATTTTAGAGTATTATATCGCATTTTTTTTACCGTTGCAACGGCTAATAAAAAAAGGCGGATTTTTCTTACCGCCCTCTTTTTGCAAATCTTCCGTTATTCGCCGTCTTTCTTTAAATTCTCTTCAAAATATTAAACTCTTTCCTCAAAGCTTACGACGCGATGAATTTGATGAATCATCCAAATATATCCGAACTTGTCCGAAAAAACGGCGTTGCTCACGCCCATTTCCTTCATTTCCGTTACCGGCTGTATGACGGTGCAGCCCTGCGCCTTCGCTTTTTCGAAGCATGCCTGTATATCCGGCACCAAAACGTTGATCCACATGGATTTTTGGGTATCCTCCTTCGGCGCGAACAAAAAATATTCCGGGTTTTCATTCGGTAAATGAAACCTTACTCCGTAAATCGTGAAAACCGCTTCGTTCAATCCCCTATCTTCGTCACTTCTTCCCGTTGAACCTCGAAAATCTTTTCAAACGTACCCAAAGCTTCAAGGCTGTCTTTTACGACCATGTCGATTTCTATTCCCGTAATCGGTTTTTCGTTCATGCGTCTTTACCTTCCTTTTTTAAAATACTTGCAGTATGGCGGAAATAATGTCCGTTCCAATCGTTGCTGTAGTTTCGAAGAATTTGCTCGCCCTTTCGACGGCTGTCGTCGCCGCAGCGGTACAAAGCGCGAGCCAAGAATATTTCCCGAAGAACTTTGTTTCTTAAGCTTACGTCGACCGTACTCGGAAGGGCACGGCCAAAGGCTTCTTTTAAAGTACGAACGTGGTGCCCTGCGATACCCTCCATATCCAATAATCGGGACAACACATCCGCGGCTTTTTCGCTTCCGATGGCTTCGCAGGCTTCCGCCACCGCTCTGAAATGAGAAAACTCGCGCTTCGGTGTCAAAAGCTTCGCCTTTTTTAAAATCACGGGCAGCGTTTTTTCATCCTTCGTTTGCCCTAAGGCCATGATTAAGCTGTCAAGCCGGCTCATACAAGGTCCGAATTGTCCCATCCCGGTATAATCCCAGCCTTGGTCCCAATCCTCGTACTTTTCCACCTCATCCGCCACGAGATGAACAAAGCTTTTGTTACCTAACATACATAGTACCCGGGCATATACAATTCGAGCCTCGTTTTTCTCCTCTTCGGAACAAGCTTTTAGCAGCAGCTCCTCCGCTTTTTTCGGATCGGTAAGAAGAACGTTTAGCCCCGTAAAATTATTCGGAAGGGTTTTCACCGCTTCTTCCATCTGTTCCTCCGTAAAAGGAAAATGATCTTGGTCCGAAAGAACCCGCTCGGGCAGAATCTTTTTCTCTACCAAATGAGCTTGTACCTTCTTGATATCCGCCTCGCGGACGGAGCAGCCGCTTTTAACCGCCAAAGCACATAAATAACCGACGGAATAGCCTTGGTTTTGCAAGCAGGGCTGCATACGAATGACCGGCATGGCATCTCGGTGGGCTCCCGCTCCTAAGCCGGTGACCAAAATATTGTCCAATCCTTTGGGCATAAGACTTCTTAAGGGTACGTCCGCATCGTAAATGGTATGCCTTTTTTCCGGAGGCGGTAGGGTGAAGAAAGGATCGACGGTATATCCGTGGGTATCAAAAGAGCTTTTATGATAGGAGATCGTATCCTTATACCTTCTTTTGTTGATAACATCGAGCACCGATACCATATGCTCCGCTACAATCCTTCTTCGTTCGCGGGTTTGGGGAAGCTTCCCCAAATCATACACATCCTTAAACTTCGCTTTTGCCGATACATATACGCTTGTTACGTCAAAAACATCGCTGTCGTCGATAAAAGCCCAGTCGGTGTTGTTATAATAATCCCCCAAATTGACGGGCGGCAATCCCGCTCCCTGTACGGCAAAAAGCTTCTCGTCGGTATATTCGTATTCCGATCCTGCGGCTATGGCAATGTCTCCGCTGCCGGTAGAATCGATCACTATATCCGCCAACACGACACCGAGTCCTTCCGGAGTTGCAACCAATACGCCTTTGACCTTGCCATCCTCCGTATAAGCGCCGGCACCGAACACACCGAACCAAATACGGCCCCCTGCCTTCCTTATTTCCCTTCGGTACCATTCGGTCTTCCAATCAAAAGGAAATCGGTCGTCACCATGCAATTGGCGGGGATGGTCACAAGGCGCCATTTCTTTTACGCCTTTATCGATCTCTTTTGTAAATCCTTCTCGGTATCCGTCCCAATATATGCCGATTCGTCCCATAGTTTGGGTTCCGCCTAAGCCGTGAAGGTATTCGATTACCAAGGTTTTAACCCCTTGCCTTGCCGCACCGATGGCTGCGTTCGCCCCTGCGGTTCCCCCTCCTACCACCGCAACCTCATAAGACCCTAATACGGGAACGAGGGCATAGTTTACTTTCACGGTTTTTTGAAACTTGGGTCGGACAAAGGAACCCGTTTCGGAAAGGGTTCCCAAGGTAAAAGAATCGTCTGCTTCATCCTTTTCCGCAGGATCGGGAAAGGCTTTGCAATTCTTTGCCGCTTGCGCCGCCAAAAATCCTACTTTATCTCCGGAAAGGATCAGGTTCAAAGGCTTTAAAAGCTCCGGTACCGCCTTTTTATGTATATCCGCGCAAGGTCCTAGCACGAAAAGCCGATCTTGCTTCTTCGGCATAAAGGCCTCTGCAGGTACAAAGCTTCCGTCCTCGCAAGACCTTTGCCCCTCCAATTGAAAGAGAGGGATATGGAACAGGGTGTCCGCCGCATCCACTTGGTCCGGATCCCATACCCTTCCTCGAATATCTTGCTCGATTTCACATATCCTATCGTAAGACCGGTCGCCGACAGGATACTTAAAAACATGCTCATAAACGGGCTTGTCCTTGCCGTTTTGCTTCGGTGAAAAAGGCAAGCGCCTTCTCCCCTCTCCTTCCCCGTAGGCGTTGCCTACGGTTATGAAGAAAAATTCCTCCCGTTCTTCTTCCCTGTCGGTTCGAAAAGGAACTCCGGCAATACGTGCCGCATAAGCCTCAAAGGTTGCATCGATTAGGGTCTTGCCCTTGATGACTTGCCTTCCCGATCGGTTCACGATAACAACGCCCGCCGGTTCGTTTTCCTTATCCATTAAAACTTCCGTTACATAGCTTGAGTAAAGAAAATCGATATCGTTTTCCAACATCGCATTCTCCAACGCCTTTTTAACGGTAAAGGGCGTTCTTATAGAATCTTTAGGAAATATGGCGTCAAGAAGAGGATGGGCACAATCCGGGCATTCATACTCGAAAAGATACTTGTAGTGTCCGCACAGATCCTCCCCCGGGTACGGCATGTACCCTACAACAAATACCTTTGCGCCTTCCTTTGCCGCCCGTATGGCGGCGGAAATTCCGCCTAAAGACGCACCGACAACAATCACATCCGCTTCCCCGATAACGGGAAGATTCCTTTTCGGCAATCGGAAATACCTTTTTTCGGTGTTCATAGCACAACCCCCGTGTATGAATATTCGACAGTGAAATTGTTTTAGTATTTAACGAGCCCCTGCTCTTCTTTGTATTGCCTTTACCGTTTCCATGATCGGTATGATGCTTAAGGCGAACAGCACGGCGATGGAAAACTCCTTAAAAGATATGCTTTCCAAGCCAAAAGCATCGTTCAGGAAGGGAAGGTAAACAACGGCAGAGGTCAGGGCTAAGGATAACAGCATAGCCACCCACAGCCATATATTTTTATGAGGCATCTTGAAAACGGAGTTTCTTCGAGAGCGCATGTTAAAGGAGTGGAATATTTCCACCAAGGACAAGGTTAAAAAAGCCATCGTCATCCCGTCGGGGCTGTCGGCAATCTCCCATCGACCGGACTCGATATAGTGGCCGACGAAGTAGGACAAAATCGTCAATCCCGCTACTACGGCTCCTTGGAACGCGATGTCAAAGCCCATGCCTCCTGCGAAAATTCCTTCCGTCGCTTTTCTCGGCGGGCGTTTCATAATGTCTCTTTCGCTCTTTTCCATTCCCAAGGCAATCGCCGGGAGGCTGTCGGTAACCAAATTGATAAACAACAGGTGAACCGGTTTTAAAATGATAAATCCAAGCAAAGTGGCAAAGAAGATGGCCAGAACCTCCGCCAGGTTGGAAGACAATAAGAATTGAACGGCTTTTCGGATGTTGTCGTAAATTCTTCTTCCTTCTTCCACGGCGGAAACGATGGTTGCAAAGTTGTCGTCGGCAAGGACCATATCCGCAACGTTCTTTGTTACGTCCGTACCGGTAATGCCCATGCCTACGCCGATGTCCGCGCTTTTCACCGAAGGCGCGTCGTTGACGCCGTCGCCGGTCATGGCGGTTACACAGCGGTTGGCCTTCCAAGCATTGACGATTCGAACCTTATGGTCCGGCTGCACACGGGCATAAACCGAAATGGCGGAAACCTTTTCCTTCAATTCTTCGTCGGACATCTCGTTCAGCTGTGCACCGGTTACGGCTTCTTGCCCGGGGCCGAGAATACCCAACTCGTTTGCAATGGCCACCGCCGTATCCTTATGGTCTCCCGTAATCATAACGGGAAGGATGCCGGCTTCGCGGCATTTAATGATGGAATCCTTCACTTCCGGGCGGACCGGGTCTATCATTCCGGAAAGGCCGATAAAGCAAAGGTCCTTTTCCACGGCATCCGGCTCGTATGACAAAGGGATAGCATCCCAATCCCTTTGGGCTGCGCCCAAAACCCGTAAGGCTTTATCCGCCATGGCTTTATTGGCATCAAGGACCTCTTTTCTCAATTCGTCGGTAAGAGGAATCATCGTTTTCTCTTTTAAAATCCGGGTACATTTGCTCAGCACCTCATCCGGAGCGCCCTTGGTAAACTGGATGATCCGACCCTCCCGATTTTTGCATACAACCGACATCATTTTGCGTCGGGAATCAAAGGGAGCTTCCCCGATGCGAACATATTCTTTTACCGATTCCGCAGCTCCTAAACGAATGGCATCGTTCACCAATGCCACCTCGGTAGGCTCTCCCGTAACCTCTCCGGAAAGGTCGACGGCGGCATTGCTGCACAACATCATGGAAAGGGCTAACCACTGCCGGTCATCGGCGAATCGTTCCGTAACCGTCATTTTGTTTTGAGTCAAGGTTCCGGTTTTATCCGAGCAGATAATTTGGGTGCATCCTAAGGTTTCCACCGCCGTCATCCTTCGGATGATGGCGTTTCGTTTGGCCATATTGGTCACCCCGATGGAAAGAACAATGGTAACAACGGCGGAAAGGCCTTCCGGAATGGCCGCAACGGCAAGGCTGACAGCGATCATAAAGGTATCCAATATGCGATCGCCGGTAACATTCGGTAAGGCACGAAGGATGTCGATGACGAATATGACAACGGAAATTCCGAGAACCAAATAGGTCATAGATTTACTGAGCTCTTTTAGTTTTAATTGCAGGGGGGTTTCTTCGTCTTTCGTCTTGGAAATGATATCCGCAATTTTTCCCATCTCCGTGTTCATTCCGGTAGCCGTTACCACGGCTTTGCCGTGTCCGTATACTACGATACTTCCCATGTACACCATGTTTTTGCGGTCCCCTAAGGTAATGTCTTTTTCGCCGTTCAAGCTTAAAGCTTCCGTTTGCTTGTCTACAGGGACGGATTCTCCCGTCAAAGCCGCCTCCTCCACCTTCATGCCGGAGCATTCAATGATACGGGCATCGGCAGGAACGGCGTCGCCGGCTTCAAGAACGACAATGTCTCCGGGAACCAATTCTTCACTTTTTACCGTTATATGATTTCCGCCGCGAATTACCTTCGACGTGGCGGCGGCGATTTTCTGAAGCGCCTCGATGGCTTTTTCCGCTTTATTCTCTTGATAAACTCCTAACACCGAGTTGAGGATAACTACCGTCATAATTACAATGACATCCGTATAAGGCTCATTGGAAAGAAAAGCCGTAACACCTGAAATGCAAGCGGCTACGATCAAAATCAGTACCATGGGATTGGCAAGCTCTTTTAAAAATTTACTCAGTAGGGATTCCTTCTTGCCTTCCTCCAGCTTGTTCGGTCCGTACCGTTCCAACCGCCTCGCCGCCTCCGAAGGGTCAAGACCCGTCTCTTTTGTATTATGTGCTGCCATCACCTTGTCAATACTGTCTAGGTATTCCTTCATACGTCCACCGTCCTTCATTTTTTGTGACCTCACCTGTTTTCGAATATCAAAAGACCCATATACCGGGCCAAAAACCTAAGGTATATGAGTCTCATTCTCTACAGATAAACCGGGACCGTGCCGTGATGACGGTTTATCACGCGAACTGCGGAACTACTCCCTCATATGATATACCAATGTTAATATATTATGCTAATCTTTTTGTAAATGCAAGTTTATATCATAACTATGCCAAAACCGGTCGAGATATTCAATAATCCTCACGGAATATAGGTACTCAGGAGATCGGATATTTTTTTGTTGATCTCATCGATATTCACAAGAGGAGCCAAACGGTCTTCTATACGATACTTTTCCATGAGCTTTAGAATTCGATATACGCTTCGGTCGATGCGCTCTTCCGTAATCGTACCGTTTTCCGCCGCTTCCTTCAACGCTTCCATCACCGACACTTGGTTGTCGTAGCCGTGGCAAACAAGCAAAACGTCCGTACCGGCTAGCACCGACTGTACGGCGGCCTCCCCGAT
>JAAYHZ010000144.1 GCA_012744235.1 Clostridiaceae bacterium | reverse complement strand
CGATAGATCTTCCCGGCTGCTTCGAACAAACCGTCTTCGGCGATCAAGCAAACATCTTGGCCTTCGCCTTGGATAACACCGCAGCCTTTTATTACTTCGCAATCGTTTTCGGGAAGTCTGTTACCTTCGCATCGCGGGTAACGAATAGCTACGGGACCTTTTGCTTGTGTAACGGCATAACGGAGCATATGCTCCAAATCGTTGTAATCGGCTGCCGCCATAATCATAATATTCGGAATGTGCATCAAAAAAGAGACATCGTAAATACCGTGATGGGTTTCCCCGTCTCCTTCGGCCAAACCCGCCCGATCAATGGCGAAGATCACATGCAGATTCTGCAAGGCTACGTCATGAAGAACTTGGTCATAAGCTCTTTGCAGGAAGGTGGAATAAATGGCTACCACGGGTACAAGCCCCTCCGCCGCCATTCCGGCAGCAAATGTGACGGCATGCTGTTCCGCGATTCCCACATCGAAAAACCTTTCCGGAAATCTTTTTTCAAATCGATCCAAACCGGTACCCTTGGCCATAGCGGCACTGACGGTTACGATGGAAGGATTTTTTTCGGCTAACCTTATGACTTCGTCGGCAAAAATATCGGAGTATTTTTTCTTGTCCGTTTTTGATTTTACCGTTCCGGTTGCTATATCAAATGGCGCTACGGAATGAAAGTCGTCGGGGTATTCTTCGGCAAAAGAATAGCCTTTCCCCTTTTTTGTAGCTACATGAACGATCACCGGTGCATTTATTTCCTTTACCGATTTAAAAGTATGAACCATTTCTCGAATATTATGGCCGTCTATGGGACCGATGTATTTAAAACCGATATTTTCAAAAAGCATACCGGGGAGTACGGCCATTTTTAAGGCGTTTTTCACTTTTCGAATGAAGCGAACTATGGGTTTTCCTAACAAAGGAATTTTAACGGTCCAGCTTTTTACCCGTTTATCCGCGCGGATATATGATTGGGCCGTTCGTATTCGGCTTAAATACTTGGACAGACCTCCTACGTTTTTTGAAATGGACATTTCGTTGTCATTTAAAATATAGATAAGGTTTTTTTCGTAGCGTCCGGCATTGTTCAAGGCTTCAAATGCCATTCCGCCGGTCAATGCGCCGTCTCCGATAACGGCAACCACCTTGTAGTCTTCCTTTTTCAAATCGCGCGATACGGCCATACCCAAAGCCGCCGATAAAGACGTGCTGGAATGGCCCGTATTGAATGTATCGTACGGGCTTTCTTCCCGTTTGGGAAATCCGGATATCCCTTTATACCGACGCAAAGAGTCAAACCGATCCCCTCTTCCGGTAATCATTTTGTGAGCATAGCATTGATGTCCCACATCCCAAATGATTTTGTCTTTCGGGGTATCGAAAACGTAATGTAAAGCTAACGTCAGCTCCACCACACCCAAATTGGAAGCCAAATGGCCGCCGTTATTCGATACGGTTTTTATGATATTTTCCCGTATTTCCTGTGCCAACAGGGGCAGCTCTTCTATGCTTAATTTTTTTAACTCTTTCGGATTGTCAATGATATTCCATGTTGTATCCAAATTAAAATACCTTCTTTTGTTCAAATCCTCATTGCAATATATGCTCAAGACAAAAAGTATCCTAAAACAATGCCCAGCAAAGCGCCGACGACAACCTCAATGGGAGTATGGCCGATCAATTCTTTTAAACGTTCCTCCACCTTCACCGTGCTGTCACCGGAAAAAATAATTTTGTTCAAAATTTCGGCTTGCTTTCCTGCGGCTCGCCGTACACCCTGTCTCTT
>JAAYHZ010000143.1 GCA_012744235.1 Clostridiaceae bacterium | reverse complement strand
TGATACTGGGGAACGACATAACCGCCCCGGTTGCCATAAAAGAAATGGAAAAAAAGAAGGTTCAAAAGGTTTTCGACAAGTCGAAAATCGCGCTGGTTCCCGACCACTTTACTCCGAATAAGGATATCAAAGCGGCGGAGAACTGCAAATGCATGAGAGAATTCGCCTATAGAATGGGCATTGAACACTATTTTGAAGTGGGGGAAATGGGAGTCGAGCATGCTCTTCTGCCGGAGAAAGGCTTGGTAACGGCAGGAGATTTGGTTATCGGAGCCGATTCTCATACCTGTACCTACGGCGCGTTAGGGGCCTTTTCCACCGGTGTGGGCAGCACGGACATTGCGGCGGCTATGGCGACGGGATATGCTTGGTTCAAGGTTCCCGGCGCGTTAAGATTTCAGCTTACCGGAAAATTACGCCCCCATGTATCCGGCAAAGACGTTATCCTCCACATCATCGGAATGATCGGCGTAGACGGCGCACTATACAAATCCATGGAATTTACGGGAGACGGTATCGGAAATCTGTCCATGGACGATCGCTTTACCGTTGCGAATATGGCCATTGAAGCCGGCGGAAAAAACGGTATATTCCCGGTGGACGACAAAACATTGGAATATATAAAGGAGCATTCGAAAAAACCCTATGAAATATTTGAAGCCGACGAAGACGCCGTCTATGAAAAGACATACCGGGTGGATCTATCCGAAATACCCTTGACGGTGGCGTTTCCCCATTTGCCGGACAATACAAGGCCGGTGGAAAAGGCGGGAGACATTACCATCGACCAAGTGGTTATCGGGTCCTGCACCAACGGGAGATTGTCCGACTTGAAGGTTGCCGCCGAAATATTAAAAGGGCGCAAAGTGAAAAAAGGCGTTCGGGCGATCGTTATACCCGCCACACAGAAAATCTGGATGGAAGCCATGAAATTAGGCTATTTGGAAACCTTCATGGAGGCCGGATGCGTGGTAAGCACACCCACATGCGGACCCTGCTTAGGCGGTCACATGGGCATTTTGGCCGCCGGTGAAAGAGCCGTTACCACTACCAACCGCAACTTCAAGGGAAGAATGGGTCATGTTACATCGGAAGTATATTTGGCAAGCCCTGCGGTAGCTGCAGCCAGTGCGGTGGCAGGAAGGATTGTCGGTCCGGATCAATTGGATTGACTTTAAAAGATGAACAGGAGGTATGTTGTATGATGATACAAGGAAGAGTTTTTAAATACGGTGACCACGTGGACACCGACGTTATCATACCGGCAAGATATTTGAATACCACGGACCCTGCGGAGCTGGCAAAGCACTGCATGGAGGACATTGATAAAACTTTCGTTGACCGCGTAAAAGAAGGAGACATTATGGTAGCCGGCATCAATTTCGGATGCGGCTCTTCCCGAGAACATGCTCCTATTGCCATAAAGGCTTCCGGAATACGTTGCGTCATTGCCAAGTCCTTTGCACGAATCTTCTTTCGAAACGCCATTAATACCGGATTGACCATTATGGAATGCGAGGAAGCGGCGGAAGAGATAAAAGAAGGCGACGAAGTGAAGGTGGACCCGACAAAAGGTACCATTACAAATGTAACGACGGGAAAAACGTATAAAGCACAGCCCTTCCCCGATTTCTTGCAGGAAATCATTTCGGCAGGCGGTTTGTTGAACACATTGGATATTTAGATTTGAAGGAGACGGAAAAGAACTATGACATACAAAATAGCCGTGATACCCGGAGACGGTATCGGACCTGAAGTGATGGATGAAACCGTTAAGGTTTTGGATTGCGTGGCGAAAAAATTCGGTTTGGATTTTCATTACACGTATTTGAAAGCGGGAGGATGCGCTTACGACGAATACGGCGATCCTCTTCCGGACGTAACGCTGGAAACGGCGTTAAAATGCGATGTCGTAATGTTAGGCGCGGTAGGGGGACCTAAATGGGATGAGCTTCCGGTGGACAAAAGGCCGGAAAAGGCACTTTTAGGCCTTCGTAAATCCTTAGGGTTGTTTGCCAACTTAAGGCCGGCGGTTCTTTTCCCCCAATTGGCGGATGCCTGCCCGTTAAAAGAAGAGATCACCAAAAACGGATTGGATATTTTGGTGGTGCGGGAGCTTACCGGAGGCATCTATTTCGGGAAAAGAGCCACCGAAGGCGATGTTGCCTATGATACCATGACCTACAGCGTGAAGGAGATCGAAAGAATCACTCATGTGGCCATGAAAGCCGCCATGATGAGAAGCAAAAGGGTTTGCAGTGTAGACAAAGCCAATATTCTGGACTCTTCAAGGCTTTGGAGAAAGACCGTGAAGGAAGTGGCCAAAGAGTATCCTGAGATTCAGTTAGACCATATGTACGTAGACAATGCGTCCATGCAGCTGATTCGAAAACCTTCTCAATTTGACGTTATCGTAACGGGAAATATGTTCGGAGATATTTTATCGGACGAGGCAGCCATGCTCACGGGATCCATCGGAATGCTTCCCTCCGCCAGCTTGGGAGAAGGAAATATCGGGATGTACGAACCGGTTCACGGATCCGCTCCGGATATTGCCGGAAGGAACATTGCCAATCCCTTGGCCACGATTAAGTCCGCCGCCATGATGTTAAGGTATTCCTTCGGGCTGGAGGATGCGGCGAAGGCCGTAGAAGAGGCCGTTTCCAAAACGCTAGACCAAGGATTTAGAACCGCCGACATTGCCGGCAGAGAACGCAATATAGTAAGTACCAAGGAAATGGGCGATGCGGTGGCAAGAAATATATAGAGGTGTGAAATATGAGAAGCGATTATGTTAAAAAAGCCGTAAAATGTGCACCCCAGCGTTCTCTGTTCAAGGCCATGGGGTTCACGGATTATGAATTGACCCTTCCCTTGATCGGTATTATCCCCGCGGGAAGCGAGATTGTGCCCGGACATATTCATTTGGATAAGATTGCCCGGGCGGTAGCGGAAGGCGTGCGAAGCGCCGGAGGAACACCGGTGATTATGCCGGTGATCGGTGTGTGCGACGGCATCGCCATGGGCCATGAAGGAATGAAATATTCCTTGGCTTCTAGAGAATTGATTGCCGACAGCGTGGAAACCATGCTGACCGCGCATGCTTTTGATGCCGCCGTTTTAATCCCCAACTGCGATAAAATCGTACCCGGAATGATGATGGGTGCGGCTCGGGTGAATATCCCTTCCATTGTTGTAAGCGGCGGACCTATGCTTTCCGGGAAAAGCAGAGGAAGCAAGGATTTCAGTTTGACGGATATGTTTGAAGCGGTAGGCGCCTACAGCGTCGGAAGGATCGACGAAAACCAAGTGGCGGATTTCGAAAACAAAGCTTGCCCGGGCTGCGGCTCCTGCTCCGGTATGTTTACTGCCAACAGCATGAACTGCTTGACGGAAGCTTTGGGGATCGCATTGCCGGGAAACGGTACCGTTCCGGCCGTCTATGCCGAACGGATTCGTTTGGCCAAAATGACGGGCTTTCAGATCATGAGGTTGTTGAAAGACGATATTCGGCCGTCGGATATATTTACCCCCGAAGCCTTTGAAAACGCATTGGCGTTGGATATGGCCTTAGGCTGCTCCACCAATTCCGTTTTACACCTGCCGGCCATAGCCCATGAGGTGGGAATTCGAATCGATTTGGACAAAGTCAATGAAATCAGCGAACGAACTCCGAATCTTTGCCGCTTAAGCCCGGCGGGCAACCACTTTATGGAGGACCTGTATTTTGCGGGGGGCGTATCGGCGGTGCTGAACGAATTGATAAAGAACAATCTGATTCATGAGGACTGCATGACGGTTTCCGGCTGCACCGTTAAAGAAAGAGTCAAGGACAGCGAAATAACGGACCCGAATGTAATCAGAAGCTGCCAAAACCCCTATTCTCCGAAAGGCGGAATTGCGGTATTAAGAGGAAACATTGCTCCTTTGGGCTGTGTCGTGAAACAGTCGGCGGTAGACGAGAAAATGATGGTTCATACCGGACCGGCTCGTGTGTTTGACGGCGAAGAAGAAGCTATTGCCGCCATATATGCCGGAAAAATCAAAAAAGGCGACGTGGTGGTCATCCGATACGAAGGACCGGCCGGCGGCCCGGGAATGAGAGAGATGTTGAATCCTACGTCGGCCATCGTGGGAATGGGCTTGGACAAAGACGTGGCGTTAATAACGGACGGACGATTCAGCGGGGCCACTAGAGGAGCGGCTATCGGCCACATATCTCCGGAAGCCTTCTCGAAAGGACCCATTGCCGCGGTACAAGAAGGAGACCTTATCACCATCGACATTCCGAAAAAGACCCTTACATTGAACGTGGAGGATTCCGTTATAAAGAAAAGATTGGACGCCATTCCTCAACCTGAACCCAAGGTAAAAAAAGGTTGGCTGCATCGATATGCAAGAATGGTTTCTTCGGCAGACCAAGGAGCCGTATTGAAATAAAGAATATAGGAAGAGAGGATAAGGGATATGAGATTAAAAGGAGCGGAAATAGTTGTTGAGTGTTTGATAGAAAACGGAACCGACATCATTTTCGGGTATCCCGGAGGAGCGGTCATTCCGATCTATGATGCGCTTTACGATAGAAAAGATCGCATTAAACATATATTGACTTCCCATGAGCAGGGTGCCGCACATGCTGCAGACGGATATGCGCGGGTTAAGAAAAAAACCGGTGTATGCATTGCCACAAGCGGCCCCGGGGCAACCAATTTAGTCACCGGTATTGCAACGGCTTATATGGATTCGACGCCTATGGTGGCCATCACCGGCAATGTTTCCACCGACCTTATCGGAAAGGACAGCTTCCAGGAAGTGGACATATTAGGCATTACCATGCCTATTACCAAGCATAATTATCAAGTGACCAAGGCCGAGGATATCGCAAGAACCATTCGGGAAGCTTTCATCATCGCCGAAACCGGACGCCCGGGACCCGTATTGGTGGATATCACCAAGGATGCCCTGATGAACGAATGCGAATTCGAAGAATCATTACCCGAAGAAAGAATAAAAGAGCTGCGAGCGGTTGTAGGCATCGATAAGTGCAATCCGAAGATCGTAAAAGAGATCACAGAATCGGTGGAATATGCGGTAAAACTGATCGAAGAATCGAAGAAGCCGGCCATCTATGCCGGAGGCGGCGTTATTACCTCCGGCGCCAAGGAGGAGCTTTTGGAGTTTGCGGAAAAAATACAAGCCCCGGTCTCCTGCTCGCTGATGGGTATCAGCGGTTTCCCTTGTGATCATGAGCTGTATGCCGGAATGGTGGGCATGCACGGTTCCAAAACCTCCAATATGGCGTTTACCGAGTGCGATTTGCTGGTGGTATTGGGAGCTCGCTTCAGTGACCGCGTTACGGGGAAGGCCAATTTGTTCGCACGGGGAGCGAAGGTCTTGCATATCGATATCGATTCGGCGGAGGTCAATAAAAACATATCGGCATATCACCATGTCATTGATGATGTCAAATGCGTTTTGAAGGAATTCAACAAACGACTGACGAAACAAGACCACAAAGAGTGGTTGGATAAAATCAGCAATTGGAAAAAAGAAGACAAAGCGCTGTTAGAAGGCCGCCACATGCCCCGGGAAATCATCAGCGGATTAAGAGATCTTTTCGATGAAGACGCGGTCATCGTTACGGATGTAGGTCAGCACCAGATGTGGACGGCACAATACTACAAGTTCAGGAAAAGGGATATCTTCGTCACATCGGGAGGCTTAGGCACCATGGGCTTCGGCTTAGGAGCCACCATAGGTTCGCAATTCGGCTCCAAAGGACAGCGGGTCATTCTGATCACCGGGGACGGAAGCTTCCGAATGAATATGAACGAGATGCTGACGGCGGCCAAGTACAACTTGCCCATTATCGTTATACTGATGGACAACAACGCCCTTGGAATGGTGCGTCAGTGGCAGGATTTGTTCTACGACCGAAGATTTTCCGAAACCACCCTGCCGGAAGTAAAATTCGATGAAATTGCGAAGGCCATCGGATTCGACACGTATCGTATAGATAAAAGCGAAGAATTCGAAGGCGTGTTCAAGCAAGCGTTAAAGAGCCAAAAGCCGGTTTTGATTCAATGCAAAATCGACCATGATACCATGGTACTTCCCATGGTTCCTCCCGGAAAGGCTATTGACAACATATTGATGAAGAAGGCGCAGATATAATGAAGAATCAAATTCATGTCATATACGGCAAAGACCCGACGTTAATGACGGAAAAACTCTTAAAGGCAACCGCACCTTTGAAGGGCTTAAGCAAAAATATTGCCATCGGTATCAAACCGAATCTGGTCAGCGCTACGCCGCCTTCCGAAGGTGCGGTAACCCACCCGGAAATCGTGGAGGGGATTATTAAGTACTTAAAGGAGCAGGGCTTTTACAATATAAAGATATTGGAGGGCTCGTGGGTAGGCGATGAGACAAAGAGAGCTTTTGATGTTTGCGGATACAAAGCATTGTCTTCGAAATACGATGTGCCTTTGATCGATTTGAAAAAGGACGGCTATACCGAATGCAATTACGAAGGCTATAAAATCAAAGTATGCAACGAAATTTTAAAAATCGATTATTTGATTAACGTTCCCTTGATAAAAGGGCACTGCCAAACCAAGATGACCTGTGCTTTGAAAAACTTAAAAGGGGTTATCCCGGACAGTGAAAAAAGAAGATTTCATACCTTGGGTCTGCATAAGCCTATTGCCGTACTCAACAAGCTTGTAAAGCAGAACCTGATTATAGCCGACGCCATATGCCCGGATCCCTATTTCGAAGAGGGAGGACGTCCCTACGAAATGAATATGATCGCCTTGGGATTCGATCCGGTTTTAATGGATGTTTTTGCGGCGGAGGTTTTGGGCTATCGAAAAGAAGACATTTCTTACCTTATGATGGCCGAAAAAATGGGTGTCGGCAGCTTCGGTCCTTACGAAAAGGTCGAGCACGATCTTGAAAACAAGGGCTTTGATGAAATCCGTCAGCCGGAAGAAAAATATTTGAATTTAATCGATGAAGCCGGCGCTTGTTCCGCATGCTACAGCAACTTGGTCAATGCATTAAAGCGGCTGGACGAAGAAGGCTTATGCGGCTGTCTTGTGGACAACATTTGCATCGGCCAATACTATCGGGATTATCCGGGAGAAATCGGTGTGGGAGATTGCACCGAAGCCTGTAAAATCAATATTCCGGGGTGTCCCCCGGAACAAGACGAGATTTATATCTTCTTAAAAAAGCTGATCAAAGGTTCCTTACCTTAAAATCGTAAGGCATGGATTTTGTTGCAATCACATTTACGCCGGTATTTAAAATGTTTTCATAAACCACATCACCGGCATTTATCGGAGCCGTATAAACGGTTTTTCGAATCTCCTTTACGGCTTCTCGAAGCATTTCCAAAGGTATTTCCCCGTCGGTTTTCACCGGCAAGGGGAAGATACCTTTTGTTGTTTTGCAGAAAACCGTGGATGTTAAAACGCGGTAGGAGCAGACGAACTCTTTTTTTGCATACGCTTCTCCCTTTTTGCACCGGTTCCCGGTTATACTTATAATGTTGTCGCCGTCATATTCCACATTGACGGTGCATCCTATGGGACATTGTATGCAGATAATTTTTTTATCCATACATCACGCACCTTCCTTCAATATTTTGTAAAGATCCATGATGGAATCGAATACATAACTCGGTTTTATGGAGGATGCGGCCAAATCCTCTTTGCTTGTAGCACCGGTGAGCATTAATATGGAGGTCACTCCGTGGTAAACGCCCAAGGCGATGTCGGTGGCTAATCGGTCGCCTACAACGGCGATATCTTCTTTGTGAAGCCCGGTGACGCGTAAAATCGCTTCGATGGTTTCCGGTTGAGGCTTCCCTAAATATTTCGGGGACTTACCCGTTGAAGCTTCGATCATGGCGCACATGGCACCGCAGTCCGGCAAAAAGC
>JAAYHZ010000142.1 GCA_012744235.1 Clostridiaceae bacterium | reverse complement strand
GGCGTTACTCTTCTGCAAGAAGTAAAATGTCCCCTCATTACGGATATGGTCAACCAAGCGGTGAACCGGTGTATAGAGAATGCAGCCGGCGTTCGCAATAACGACAAAGAAGCGGTAGCCCGTGTTTTTGAAGCTCTAACCATTGCCGGCGTTACCATGGGATTAAATAAAAATACTCGGCCTGCATCGGGGGCGGAACATCATTTGGCTCATTTTTGGGATTTGAGTGCCATACGAAGGAATAAAGAACACGCTCTGCACGGCGAATCGGTGGGTGTAGGCGCAATCGTCATAAGCCGCATGTACGAGCTGGCCAAAGACCTTATTCCGCAAAACATTCAAGGGCCTTCTTCGGAATACGTTCGAAATGTTTTGCTGTCCGCAGGCGCGAAAATATCTCCCTCGGAGCTTGACGTATCCAAAGAGGATTTTAAAGACAGCTTGGTTTACGGGTATAAAATTTCACCGAAGTACACCGTTTTAACCTATTTAAACGAACGTTATCCGTCTTTGTTAAAAGAGTTTGCGGAAAAGATAACCGAAGAATGCTATAGCTTCTGATATCAGGGATAAATAACATAGAATGTATATTCATACCGGATGTGATAATAATAAATCATATGTGGTATGTGATTTTATCCCTCTTTATTTTGTTGTTGCTTTTTTTACGGATGAAGTTTTTCATAAAAATACAAGTTTCGGATCAGGACGAAGCGGAATATGTCGTACTGATTTTTAGCATATTCAATATTGCCGTTAAAAAAGTAACTTATTCCCGAGAAGAGATTTGGAACGCCATAGGCAATTTTTTTAAGAAAAAAGAACAAGAATCCGATAACTATTTCTTATTCATCCTACGCTCTTTAAGAGATGCCCACTTGAAAATTGAGGAAGTCGATTGTTTATTGAATTTTACAACCGATGAGCAGGACATATATTCTATTCTTTTAGGTATATCCAATATTGTAAACGGCATTTCGGAATCTTATCGACAAAATAAAAAAAGCAATGTTCAAATCCGCTTGACCGTAAACGAAAGCCGTTCTCATATTAAGTGTATATTATCTTCTAAGGTTGGGAAAATAATAACGCTTATTATCAAGTACGTAAAAGAGAAAAAGAAAGAAAAAAGGAGCGAAGAATATGTCCCAACATCCTATTGAAGGTTTAATGGACACGGCTATGAGAAGCATTAAAGAAATGGTGGATGTCAACACCATTATCGGAGACACGATTCAAACGGGAGACGGAACATACATTATACCGGTATCCAGAGTCAGCTTTGGATTTGCTTCCGGCGGAGGTGAATTCACAAAAAACGGACAGGAAAAGCAAAATACTTCCCATAACGCACAAACCGGCAATAACGAGGAGTTGCCCTTTGCCGGAGGAAGCGCTGCGGGAGTCAGCATCAGTCCGGTGGCATTTATGACCGTGACAAACGGTACCGTAAAGCTTTTGTCGGTCAACACCAATGCTTCCGTTGATAAATTGCTGGATTTAATCCCGGATCTGTTTAAAAAGAAAGACACGAAAGAGAATAAAGAAACGAAGGATACATTTGAAAAAACCGACAAACAAAAAACCGGCCCATCCGCCGAGCAAAAAACGACGGAAAATACCTTATCTTAAAAAAGCTATTTTTTATCCGCATTCAACAGGGTATCGACCGGAGGTAATTCGTCGAGACTTGATAGGCCGAAACAGCGAAGAAACTCTTCGGTGGTTTCGTAGAGTACGGGGCGTCCCGGCGCATCCAGCTTGCCTGCTTCTCGTATCAGGTTTCTTTCCAAAAGCTTTGTTACGGAGCTGTCGCTGGATACACCTCGTATCTGTTCTATGGTCGCTTTCGTAACCGGCTCGTTGTATGCAATAATGGCCAGCGTTTCGAAGGCGGCATTCGAAAGAGTTTGACTGATATGCTTTACGTAGATTTTCGACACATAAGATGCATACTCTTGCTTGGTACAAAATTGGTAGCTGTCTTTAATTTTACGAAGTTGAATCCCTCGGTCCGAAGCCGAGTATTTTTTCATCATGCTTTCCAATATGGCATAAACGGATGATTCATCCATCCCTATGGCTTCGCATATCTTTGATAAGGGCAAAGGATCCCCGTGTACAAACAGCATGGCTTCAATGATGCCTTCAATCGTTTTTTGATCCAGCATTATACCTCCGTCGATTCTTCCATAATCTCTTTCAATTCGGTAAGCTTAATATCGTCGACCTTTCTGACAATAATATCGTCGTTGATATTTCTTTGGTTTAACGTCACCTTGTGGAATTTCGCCAATTCCAATACGGCCAGAAATCCGGAAATGACATCCAGACGGTGGCGCTTTCGCAAATCGAATGTTCGATTAAAATTAAATTCCTTCTTTCTACGAAACAGCTCCGTAATTTCCTTCAGCTTGTTTTTTACGGAATAAAGCTCGTGTTTTAGAAGAGATACGATATTCTTTCGATTTTTATTGCTCTTGTTAACAAAGGCTTGATGCAAATATCGATACGCATCCGCCAAGTCCGATATCGACATGGGAGTATTTTCGTATTCTCTTCGGTATTCGACGGCTTCCGGTACTTTATAGAAACAGTCCTTCCATTTTTCTTCTTTATCCTTTAATATTTCAGCCGCCGTCTTATACTTCTTATACTCCAACAAACGAATAACCAATTCTTCCTTCGGATCCGGTTCCTCTTCATCCTCCTGCACTTTTTTATCCGGTAAAAGCATTCTCGACTTAATATGTAACAGCGTCGCCGCCATAACAAGAAACTCGCTGGCAATGTCCAAATCAAGCCGCTCCATTCCGGATAAATATTCGAGATATTGATCTGCGATGGCATTGATGTCGATATCGTAAATATCCATCTCGTTCTTTTCAAGGAGATGAAACAGCAGTTCAAAAGGACCTTCGAAATTATTCAGTTTTAACAGAACAGGATTGTCCGTTTGTTCCGATACCTGCAAAATCATTAAGCCTCCATGGAAATTTCCATATTATTGTATTGGCTCATGCAAAAAAAGTCAATACGAGGGTGCAGTAAGGAAATATCTTTCACTATGCAAAAAGATCCACCAAACCGAATCCGGCCTTCATAACAACACGGATAATCGGCGAAGCGATGAAATTCAGAACCATCGAGAATTGGGCACGGAAAAAGATAATAACGAGAAGGAAGATTAAACCGATGGTTCGTTCATACTGCAAAAACGACCAATATTTCTGATCCGGCAGTATCCCGCCTAAAACCTTAGACCCGTCCAACGGAGGAACGGGTATGAGGTTGAAAATGGCCAAGTACACGTTTACATGAATAAACAAATAGAATATATTGATTAAGGCAATGGTAAACCCATTAAGGTCATGATTTAACAAATAGACATTCAAAATCCCTAAAAATATGCTGAATAAAAAAGACAAAAGCAAATTCGAAAAGGGACCTGCCAAAGCCACCAAAAGGGTTCCCAGCTTTCTGTTCTTGTAATACAGGGGATTTATGGGTACCGGCTTTGCCCAACCGATGTGAGCCAAAAACATGAGGAGCGTCCCTAAAGGGTCTAAATGCTTCAAGGGGTTTAGCGTCAGCCTTCCCTGCTCCTTTGCCGTAGGGTCTCCCAATTTGTATGACACAAACGCATGCGCGAACTCATGAAAAGGAAGGGACAAAACCACCGGAATCATATAGACCAAATCCGAAACGGCATTCCAAAGCTTATTCATTCTTCAAAAAATCCTCTCGTTGTATTTCCATTGTCATCTTCACCTATTACTTAAAGGTCAACCATTCTTTGATCATCATAATAAACAATCGGAAGAAAGACGCCTTTTCCACCGTATCGGCAGTCAGAATGTTGACATTCCCTATTACTTCTTTATCAAGGGTAATCCGAGCATATCCGATAATAGTACCTTTTTCTACCGGTGCCGTCAAAGTATCCTGGGTGACAATATCGATTTTCAATTTATCTTTTTTGGACTTGTCAATCAAATACGAAAAATCGTCCGCATAAATCAAGTCCACCGAATCCTTAACGCCTTTTTTTACTTCCACGGTTTTCACATAATCGTCTTTTTTTATAATATCCACGGATTCGAAATTATAAAAACCGTAATCCAACAGCTTTGCCGTTTCGGCAAAACGGATGTTGTTATTGGGCTCCCCTAGCACCACCGAGATTAACTGCAAGTCCTCTCTTTTGGCACTGCCTACCAAGCAGTAGCCCGCCGCCGTGGTAAAACCGGCTTTTAAGCCGTTGGCACCGTTGTAAAACCAGATTAAGCGATTCCGATTCCACATGGCAATATAATTCGGTCCCGGGCGAAACTCCTTGTATTGCGTGGTGGTTATCTCCAAAATCTCGGGATGCTTGTTAATCAGTTCCGCGGAAAATTTCGCAATTTCCCTTGCGGTGCTGTAATGTCCTTCATCGGTCAAGCCGGTGCAATCTTTGAAAACGGTATCCTTTAAACCCAATTCCTTGGCTCTGTTATTCATCATAAGGACAAAGGCATCTTCACTGCCCGCTATCTTTTCCGCCAGCGCTACCGCCGCGTCATTGGCGGAGTGGATTTCCACAGCTTCGATCAATTCGCGAACCGTAAACTTTTCTCCCGGTTCCAAGTAGACTTGAGAACCCCCCATGCTGTACGCATACTCGGAAACCGTGACCATATCATCGTAATTTAGTTTTCCTTCTTTAATATGGTCCATCACAATAACGGATGTCATGATCTTGGTTATGCTGGCGATAGGAAGACGATCGTCGGCATTTTTTTCATACAGAACCATTCCCGTTTTCGCATCGATTAATATGGCGCTTCGAGCTTTTAAGTTGAAAATGTCGGTATTTTTCATGATTTCATTGACAACGGCCATATCGAAGGAATCCGGATCGGTTTCCGCAAAAACGGAAAACGGAAGCAATGCCAAAATAAAAACAAGGAAAATTGACAACAGCTTTTTCAAATATAAAACCCCCCAAAGATGAATTTGATGACTCGTACTATTATCGTTATTATTATACACGGATGTAAGCTAACGATTCAACTTATTCCGGGTATGAAAACATTTCGGTTTTCTCCGCATCTACCGCAGCAATAAGAATCGATCTTTTCGGAAGAGGTTCCGAACCGAATCGGATCGATTCTTTCAACAAAGCTTCCCCTTTATCCAATTTTTCCTCGTCATCGGAGTAAAGGACAGCCAAGACTTCCCCCTTGTTTACGAAATCACCCGTTTTCTTGTTTAATCGAATGCCTGCACCAAGCTGAATTGTATCCGAAAGGTCTTTTCTTCCGGCTCCCAATTCCATGGACGCAACGCCGATTTTTTTGCAGTCCATTCTCCGGATAAATCCTTCCCCGTCGGATAACACATCCCTATATTTTTTTGCCGCAGGAAGCAAAGAATAATCCTCCGTGACGCGAGGATCTCCTCCTTGCATGTAAATAAAATCTCGAAAGCGCTTCAATGCGATTCCGCTCTCCAAGCTCTTTCGAGCCGCTTCTCTTGCGGAATCAAAATTATCGGCTTTTCCGGCGGCATATATCATGGCTCCTGAAATATGTATGCATAGTTCGGTAAAATCCTTCGGGCCGTTGCCTTTTAAGGTTTCTATGGCTTCCATCACTTCAAGGGCATTGCCGATATGATTTCCCAAAGGTACGTCCATATCCGTTACGAGGCAAACGGTTCGTTTTCCCGCGTTCTCGCCGATGGAAATCATGGTTTTGGCCAGCTTCAATGCATTTTTAATATCCGTCATGAATGCTCCCGAGCCCAATTTCACATCCAGAACGATACAATCGCATCCCGACGCCAGCTTCTTACTCATTATACTGGATGCTATTAAAGGTATGGAATCCACGGTTGCGGTGACATCACGCAGCGCATAGATTTTCTTATCGGCAACGGCGATATTTTCCGTTTGTCCGATGATGGAAAAGCCTACGGTTTTTACGACTTTAATGAATTCTTCTTGCGTAAGAGAGGTTTTAAAACCGGGAATTGACTCCAGCTTGTCTATCGTTCCTCCGGTATGACCTAAGCCTCTTCCGGACATTTTCGGAACATAGACCCCGGAAGCCGCAGCGATAGGGGCAACAACCAAGGTCGTTTTATCCCCTACTCCGCCGGTACTGTGTTTATCCACTTTAACACCTTTTATTCCGCTTAAATTCACCGTGCTGCCGGATCTGACCATGTGTTCGGTCAAATATCCGGTTTCTTCATCGTTCAACCCGTTTATATACATCGCCATCAGCAGTGCCGCGGCTTGATAATCCGGTATGAATCCGTCGGCATATCCTCTTGTAAAAAAACCGATTTCCTCGCTCGTCAACACTTTACCGTCTCTTTTTTTCGCGATGATATCCCGAATCATAATTCCTCACAAAATTCCGTTATTTGCGGTAAATCTTCGTGGAGTATATATCCGCATGCCCCAGCATTTCTTTGATACGATGTATGTCTTCTCCTTTCATCAGCATGTTGGCGGCTATGGAATGGCGGAAGGTATGAGGCGTAATCTCGTATTCGCTCTCGATATCTTTGCAATAATATTTAATAATCTTCCAGAGACCTTGCCGAGTCATTCCGTTACCCTTCATGTTGAGAAACAACGTATCACCCGTTTGACTGTTCACGATTTTCGGCCGTGCATTTGTCAGATAATCGTCCAAATACTCGGCACACAAACGGGATATACTCACTTTTCTAGGTGCTTTACCGCTAATGGTAATTATACCGGATTGGGAATCGTATTGTCCGGTAGTTAAAGCTATTAATTCCGATACCCGGACTCCGGAGTAATACAACGTTGCCAAAATGGCTCGATCTCTTTTTCCTTTGACCGTTTCCTTTTCCGGGGTATTGATGATTTTCAGCATGCTGTTTTCGTCAATGGTCACCAAAGGCTTTTTCTCCAATTTCGGGGTATCGAGATCCGATGCCGGGTTTTTCGTACATACGTTGTTATCGATTAAGTAGGAGTAGTAGGACTTGATCGTAGCGATGTAGCGCAATATGGTTGCATCGGACTTTTTCATTCCCCTCATTTCCTTTAAGTATTTTTTCAATTCGTTTTTGTCCACTTTTTCGGGATCGTGAATACCGCATCGGGCCAAGTAATCGAAGAAAATTTTAAGATCTCTGTTATACGACATGATTGTGTTTGCGGATAAATTTCTATCCACATGCAAGTAGTCCATGTAGTCGTCCACGTATTTACCGATCATTATACACCACCGATAATATTTAAAATCATTACCATTCTTATGTAACCCTATGGATATTTATAACCGTAAAACACGAATTTAAACGGATTTTATGCTTTTCATTCATAGATAGGTTCTTTTATTCATATGATACAAAGAAAGAAAAAAGACAAAGGGACGGTCAATAGTCATGCAGGATATGAAAATAAACATGTTCATGAATACTCTCATTCTTCGGTTTTTGCGGATGTTTGACATACCCTTTGAAAAGATGCTGATTCCCGTTGTCTTCATCGTATTCGGAATATTGCTCGGATGTATATCCTCCAATTATCTCAATGCGTCCCGGGAGCTTGAAATGGAACGCTATTTCACGGGATTTGTGAATATGGTGGGCTTGCAAACCGTGGATCGCAGTGCATTATTCGCCCGGTCATTTTCCGTCAACACCAAGGTGTTTTTACTGCTGCTTTTTATGAGTATATCGGTAATCGGAATTCCCTTCATCTATGCAATCTTAGCCGTAAAAGGATTTATTGTCGGTTTCACCGCGGGAATTACCGCGAAGGTCCTCGGAGCAAAGGGCCTCGCCGTCATCCTTTGCCTGATTTTACCGAAAGAATTGATACTGCTTACCGCCTACATGATCATAGCCGTCGTCGGTGTTTCCTTGTGCAGCCATTTGATTCAAATAGTTTTAAGGAGAAAAAGCTCCGGATTCGAACCCGATAAGTATATAATAACGCGCCATTTGACGGGATTTATCCCCTGCTATATTCTACTTATCCTCGGTTGCTTTATGGAAGCCTATATATGTCCCGTACTGCTGAAAGCGGTATTATAAAAAAAGGGATCAAATCCCTTTTTTATTTGCAATGGCTTCCGTTGCCAAAGTATCGCAGATATTATTGTATTCGTTATCGGCGTGTCCTTTGACTTTGACAAACCGAACACGATGAATCAGATTGAGCTCATACAGCCGCATCCACAGCTCTTTGTTTTTTAGCTCGTCCTTCGGTGTTCTTTTCCAACCTAAGCTTTTCCATTTATGTACCCAACCTAAGTTGAATCCGTTTACCAAATACGCGCTGTCAGAATAAAGGGTTACGTCGCAAGGTTCCTTTAGCGCTTCCAATCCCTTAATGGCAGCCGTGATTTCCATTGCGTTATTGGTTGTTTCTTTTTCATAACCGGACATTCGCTTTTCGGTGTCCTTGTAAATCAAAACGACACCCCAACCGCCTTCTCCGGGGTTTCCGGAGCATGCGCCGTCCGTATAGATATCCACTTTTTTCATTACCGATTTATCCCTTCCCGCCGGAAATTTCTTTGGCTCTTTCGGTGCACCGGTTCATCGCTTCCAGTAAGGCATATCGGAAATTGCTTTTTTCTAAAGCTTCCACCGCCTCGATGGTAGTACCGGCAGGAGAACAAACCCGGTCCTTCAATACGGCGGGATGGAGGCCGGATTCCAAAACCATTTTTGCCGAACCTAAAACGGCCTGCGCCGCTAATCTGTAGGAAACATCGGCAGGAATGCCCGACTTTACTCCGGCGTTCCCCATGGCTTCGATCATCATAAACACGTAAGCCGGACTGCTTCCCGTTAAAGCCGTAACTTGATTCATGAATTTTTCATCTAAAATTTGGGTCTTTCCGGCACAGGAGAATATCTTTAATACACGTTCCACGGAATCCTTTTTTGTCCCTTCCTCAAAGCTTATAACCGACATGCCTTCTCCTACCAAAGCCGGCGTGTTGGGCATAATTCGGAAGAAATCGCATTCGTTTGAAATATACTCTCTGTAACGGCTGATCGGTATCCCCACCGCAATGGAGCATACAACGGTTCCTTTATTCAAATACGAGGAAATTTCTTCGGCAACATTTAAAACGATATTCGGCTTGACGCAAAGAATGACCGTACCGCTTGATCCCACGGCTTCTTTTAAATCGAAGGAGGCGGTAGCGCCGATTTCCTCGGCCAATTTTTCCGTTTTTTCCGAATCGGTATCGTAAAGAATAATGTTTTCCGAGGGTATTATTCCCTTTCGGACGATTCCTTTTACTAACGCCGAGCCCATATTTCCGATACCGATAATTGCAATTTTATCACACACCATATCTTATCCTTCCTTTCGACAGCCAAATTTAATCTTCCTTCACGCTTCGGGTTTTCTTCGGATCAAGCTTCCTTTTTGCACGGGCCGATCCATCGGAATATATACGGTCATTTGAGGATGAGGAGCATTCCGTATCGATTCCATTTCTTCGTTATACATTTCGGTCACCGTTAGGTGAATCAATTTTCCGTCCGGTTGATGAATTTCAATTTCATCCCCGATTTGAAACTTGTTTCTTTGCTCAATTCGTAAAAGCTTTTTTTCGGTGATATATTCTTCGGTCATTCCGATAAAATCGTATTCCTTAACATAGGTGGATTGGGCGTAAATCTGGCTTCCCTGATCCTTTCCGTAAAAGAATCCGGTATGATAAGGCCTGTGACTGACCTTCTTTAACATCTCCGTCCATAAGGAATCGAATCGATATCCTGAAGGGTCCTTGCAGTAGGAATCAATGGCCAATCGATAGGCGGAAACGACCGTCCCCACGTAATGGGCGCTTTTCATGCGTCCCTCGATCTTTAAGCTTGCCACGCCCATTTGAATGATTTCCGGAATTTGCTCGATCAAACACAAATCCTTGGAGTTGAAAATATAGGTTCCCTTTTCGCCTTCTTCTACAGGTATATATTCTCCCGGCCTTTTTTCTTCCATTAAGAAATATTTCCAACGACAAGGCTGGGTACATTCTCCTCGGTTCGAATCGCGGTTTGCAAGGTAGTTGATTAGCAAACACCTTCCGGAATAGGAAACGCACATGGCTCCGTGAACAAAGATTTCAAAGTCAACACCTTTAACACGGTTTATCATTTCCTTGATTTCGCTACCGGTTAATTCTCTGGCCAATATGATTCTTTTTACCCCCAAATCCGCCCAGAATTGCGCGGCATAGGAATTGGTGGTATTGGCTTGGGTACTTAAATGGATCTCCATATCCGGAACCCGATTACGTATCATATAGACAAGACCCGGATCCGATACGATGACGGCATCGGCGTTCATCTTTTTTAGTTTTTGGATGTAAGCCGGCAGGTATTCGTAATCATTATCCCTTGTGAAAATATTGACCGTTACATACACCTTTTTTCCTAATGCATGGGCATATTCGATTCCTTCTTCCAATTGGGCTTCCGTAAAATTGCCCGCATAAGCCCTTAAACCGAATTGAGTTCCGGAAATATATACCGCATCGGCTCCGTAATGAAGGGCAATTTTCATTTTTTCCAAATTTCCCCCCGGAGCCAAAAGCTCGGGTTTTTTAATCGGTGTAATCAATAAAAAATCACCTGTTTTCTTTGTTTTTTAAGGATACCGCCACGCCGTCGCCTAAAGGAATCAACGAGGTCGCGTACGTTCCTTCATGACATAAAAGGTCCAAATACTCCCGCATGCTGCGGATAATGGTGCGATGCTTTTTTACGTCGACTTCAAGGTCCGAAATCATTCCTTTAAACAATACGTTATCGGATATCAACAACCCTTCTTCCTTTAAGAGCCTCGTACATAAAGGCAGCGCTTCTTTGTATAGGCTTTTTGCCGCATCCATAAATATCATATCATATTGTCCCTGCAGATTGGAAAATACATCGATAACGTCACCGACGATAACATGAATATGTTGCTCGTATCCCGCCTTTTTTATATTGTTTTTTGCTTCGCTTGCCGAGTCAAAGTTCGATTCGATCGTATCGATACGGACGTTTCCCTCTAAAGCTTTGCACATTAAAATGGAGGAATATCCGATGCCCGTACCCGCTTCCAAGATTCTCTGCGGCTTCTTTAAACGGACAAGCACTTCCAAGAAGCGAGCCGTTTCCTCCATCAGCAGCGGAACTCCTTCCCGCAGAGCGCGATCTTTAATTTCCTTTAAGATGCCGATATCTTCGGGCAATAAAGACAGCAAATACTCCCGAAGCTTGTTGCCGACAATTTTATCGTCTTCTCTTCCCAGCATGAAAAGCATCCTCTTCCTAAGGGTTATTAAACACGGTTTTTGTTTACCTGTTGTTATTTTGATATTTTCTTACGGCTGCCATGTGCTCGTCATATGTCCGTGAAAACTCGTGGCTTCCGTCTCCGCGAGCAACGTAATAGTAGTAATCGTGTTCTTCGGGATACAATGCGGCAATAATGGAGCTCAGTCCCGGACTGCATATGGGTCCCGGAGGAAGCCCCGGATGTACGTAGGTATTATAGGGGTGGTCAATCTTCGTATCTTCCGTCAAAAGCACGTCTTTCACTTTGCCCGTCGACTCGATGTAGTAGTATTGAATGGTAGCGTCAATTTGCAAATAGTTCAAGGAAGGATCGCTGCTTCTTAAACGATTGTAAATAACACCGCTGATAATTTCTCTTTCATTGTCCAATTTTGCTTCTCTTTCGATTAAGGACGCGATGATAATGGCTTCGTCGACGGTAATCCCTAATTCCTCCGTCTTTTTGTAAAACTCTTCTCGGAATTTGTTCTCAAAGTTGGATAAAAACTTGTCCACAATAACTTCCGGCGAAGCTTCCGGGTCCATAATGTAAGTGTCCGGGAACAGATATCCTTCGAACATATTGGTTCGGCCTTCTTTTTTCATGTCGTCCAAAGCATATTCCAGGAACCTATAATTATATTCGTGTTCCGCCGCCTTTTTCCAAAAATCGTCGTCTACGGGTATTCCCGCATCCTTTAAGATCTTTTCCGTCTGGTGCCATGTGCTGCCTTCCGGTATGAAGACCCTTACGTCCGGCTTTTTCTTCGGATTTTGAGAAAGGATATACATTAATTTTTCGTACCCGTCCAAGGTGTTGTAATTTTCGGTTCTATCCAGCACATGAACCCCTGCGGTATATTTTCCTTCATATCCTATAAATTTCGACCATATGGAAAACAAAAAGACGTTATCGATAAATCCCTTTTCCTTTAGCAAAGCGGCAATATCGTCGGTGCTGTAACCCCACGGAATGGTAATTTCATACTCGTTTCCGGGAGCGATGTTGATTTCGATATCCAAGTCCTTGACTTCATTTCTTTTTATTACAAAGTTATATCCCTTGCGAAAGAAATGAATTCCCAAATAGATCATAGAAAGTATAACAATGACGGTTATGATAAAACGCAAAACGTCAAAAGTTCGTTCAATAGCAAGTAAATTTTTCCTTTTCTTATCCTTGTCCATTTGTTCTCCCGATGTTTTCGAATACTTTTGCCTTATTATTTTTAAAGCAAATCGGCGTTATCATTATAACGCATAAGAATAAAAGTTTCCACAAAAAACAAAGAAGAGGGCTTACAATAACGCGGTAAGTCCTCTTTTCTTTTACTACAACTCCACGATCGTGACTCCCAAATCGCCCTCGCCGTGTTTTCCTATACGAAAGCTTGAGACTCTCGGATTGTTTTTTAAATAGTCTTGTATGCCGGCTCGCAAGGCTCCGGTTCCTTTTCCGTGTATAATGCTTACTTCATGAAGTCCCGCCATAATGACATCGTCCAAATACTTGTCGATGACATCAATGGCTTCTTCTACGGTATGCCCTCTAACGTCCACCTCCATGCTGACTCTCTCCGGTTTTTTCACTCCGGTTACCACGGTTTTGGAGGGCTCCGTTTTTACTTCCGATGCTTTAACCGGAACAACGTCGTTCAACGTAAGAGCGATCTTCATCATACCCGCCTGCACCAGTATTTTTCCGTCCGGTTCCGGATCGGATACCAACGTACCCGTTTGGTTGAGCTTTAGAATTTTTACCGTATCGCCGGCTTTGAGGCTCTTTTCTTCCGAAAACGTCACTTCTTCAAATTCGTTTTCTTCGTCATCCCGCACTTCCGATTCGAGAATTCGTTTATCCATGGTATTGATTTCTTTTCTCAAATCGATCAGCTCGTTTAACTTGATGTTTTGCTTTCCTTCTTCCTCCATTCGCTTCAATCGGTCAATGACGGCTTGGGCTTCCAGCTTTGCGGCGGCGATAATCCGCTTGGCTTCTTCTTTCGCTTTGTTGATTTGTCTTTCCTTTTCAATTTCCAAGCGTTTGATTTTTTCTTCCAGCTCCGCCTTCATGGTCTCCAATTCTTTTGTAATCATTTGGGCTTGGTGGCGTTCTCGATCGGTTCGGGCTTAGTTTTTATGAATGTTATGAAGAATTTCTTCAAACTAGATATCGTCGTTGTGAAGATAATTTTTTGCGTTTTGGATATAGGTGTCGGGCAATCCCAATCTTTTGCAGATCGCCAAAGCGTTGCTTTCTCCCGGCACGCCCATGATCAATTTGTAGGTCGGCTTTAAGCTTTCGACATCAAATTCGCAGCTTGCATTCTCCATGTTTTCGTTTTTTATGGCATAAAGCTTTAAACCGCTATAGTGGGTGGTTGCAATGACGGTGCATCCTTTTTCCGATAAACCGTCCAAAATGGACATGGCCAAAGCGGAGCCTTCTTCGGGGTCCGTTCCCGCGCCCAACTCGTCTAAAAGAACAAAGGACCGACTATCGGCATTTTTTACGATGTGTATAATGTTTTTCATATGCGAAGAAAAAGTACTCAAGCTTTGCTCAATGCTTTGCTCGTCGCCGATATCGCAAAAGATGTCGTTAAACACCGGCATGATTGTACCGTCTTTTGCCGGGACGTGGAGCCCCGCTTGAGCCATAAGGCAAAACAGCCCGCTCGTCTTAAGCGCTACCGTCTTTCCGCCGGTGTTAGGTCCCGTAATGATTAAGGATTTAAACCTCTCCCCTATTTCAATATTTAAAGGAACCACCGTCTCCTTGTCCAACAAAGGATGACGACCCTCCACAATTTTAACCGTATAGTTGTCGCTGATCTTCGGACAAATGCAATTTAAACGAAAGCTTAATTCGCCCTTGGCAAAGGCAAAGTCGATCCTCGTAGCGAAATAGACGTTGTCGTTGATCTCTTTTCCGAAATCCCGTACTTTTTCCGACATGATTCTTAATATTCGTTCGATTTCTCTGGCTTCTTGAATCATCAATTCCCGAATTTTATTATTCGCTTCCACGGAAAAAGCAGGTTCAATAAATACGGTGGAACCGCTTGCCGACGTATCATGTATGATGCCTTTGATTTCCGATTTGTAGGCGGATTTAATCGGCAGAACATAGCGGTCGTTTCGAACGGTTACCAAAGGATCCTGCATAAATTTGGCGTATTGAGGGGATCGTATCAACCGATCCAATGCGGCCTTCAACTCGTCCTTGGTCTTTTGGATGCTCCTTCTAATGGAAAAAAGCTCCGGACTGGCATCGTCGGCCAAATCGTCATTCGATACGACAATCCTTTTTATTTCTCTTTCCAAGCCGTCGTTTCGTACGATGTTTTGATAAAGCTTGTAAATGCTGTTTTCTTCATCCGGCTCTCTTTCCTGAAAATACTCGGACAGATGCCGGCACGAATATAAAAGGTCCGCAACCTTTAAAAGCTCTCCGGGGCTCAAAACACCGCCTTTTTCCGCTTTTAAGACCAAATGAGACAAGTCGTCCACACCGGATAATGCGGGACGGCCTTTTTTGATCATATAGACGGTTGCATCCGTGGTTTCCTTTAGTTTTTCCAATACATGCTTCCGAGATGAATAGGGCCGCACCTTCGCCGCCAGATTCTTCGCAGGCTTTGCTACGGCACAATCGACCAACATGTCGACGATTTTTTCAAACTCCAATACACGAAGGGTATGCTTATCCATCTTGCTCCTCCATATGTCGGACCACCGTTTCTACCGCCATGTCGACCAATTCTTTTAATGTGTACTGAGAAATACCGGGTACCGTAATATTGCATTTCCCAAATGGAATTACGATTTTTTTGGCATGAGAAGAAGAAACCGCATGAGCGATGGCCGGCGTAATTTCACCCAACATGGAATTGGAAGCCAAAATGCCGATTCCTCCTATGATAATATCCACCTTGTCCGCGTTAAAGCAAATGGCGTTTTCTCCGGTGGCATAGCGATGGGCACCGGCTTTTCGCATGGCCATGGTAGCATATACATTGGTACCCAATGCCAATATGTCAACTTTGTCTCCTAAAACGGACAAGCCTTCGACAATGGCTTTCCCGAAACCGCCTCCTTGGGCGTCGATAACTGCAATCTTCAACATGTTCCTTTTAACTCCCGTTTACCGTTTAAAAACTTCGACAAAGCAGGATAAAAAGACTCCGGAGTATCGTATTCATAGCTTAAGCTCTCCACCGGACAGATTCCCGTCTTTTTCATGTTCGAGATATATTCCGTAAGCGTTTCATAGATTACGTCGATTCCGTTATCCGCCAAAATCTTCAAAGCCGGCTTGCTAATGACTTCCGTCCGGATTCTTTTGATGCCCGAAAGAATGCACAAGTATGCCGCACCCTTGCCGATAACCTTATCGATCAAATACAGCTCCTTCTCCGAATTCGTATCATTCTTCATCGTATTATAAAAGTCAAACAAAGGCTTTACGCCTTTATCAAAGGATGTAAATATGATTTTCTCCGGGTCGGCGATTAAGCACGTATATTTTTTCTCGTAAAATTGTTCCGTCAATTCTTTGATTCGGTTCAAGTCTTTCTACCCTCATTTTTCGATTATTGATTTTACACTTCTACTATTTTACCGTAAATAAGGGATAATAACAACGATACGGATAGGATTACTTTGATTTATACTCAAAAATTCCGGATTCCATCCATGAAACATGTCTTTGGAAAAACAAAGGATGAAATAAATTCGCATATTTCATCCCGTCGACTTGTTTTTTGTTTTTTAATACCGGGTTCTTTGTTTTTACCCTTCCATTGCTTTTTGTTCCGGATTTAATCCTTTTATTTTCTTTAACCCCATGACCACAAGAGGAATGAAAAGAATTTGGATAACGATACCGGGAATTCCTGCTCCGACGGAAGAAAATACGGCGGCAGGTCCGATGGTCTTGATATGAAACACATCGGTCAATACAAGCAGAATTCCCGCCAATACGGCGCGGCCGATAATCATAGATAATACCAGCGATAAATATACATTCCACTTGAGCTTATAAAAGAACAAACCCGATACCAATCCGTAAAGACAAAGCTCTATGGGCATACTGATCAGCATGGGGCCTGCAGGCATTCCGGTTATAGCGGAAGACAATAAAGGTCCTACCGCCCCTATAATAGCCCCCGGTAAGGGACCTAATACAAATCCGCTTAATAGAACGGGAATATGCATGGGCAAAAATATTCTGCCCGCATCGGCTCCGAATGCATGAAAAGCCATGGGCATTACAACGCACAATGCCAAAAAGAAACCGCCGTAAGTAATATTTCGAACACTCAATTTCATGGAATCGACCTCACAAAAATGATATTTTTAAGCAAAGAAAAAAACTGCAAAAAAACCTTCGCAGTTTTTTACACGGTTTCTTCGTGAAACCCGATTTTCATTGTCATATTACCATGCAATAACCCCTTCGTCAATACTAATATTCAATCAAGATCCGGTCTTACATAAAGCTCGAATTCCGGGTTGTTATAATACTTATTGACCAACACATTCAACCCCGCATCGTAGAGCCTTTCGAGGTATTGCTCCCACTCTTCGGAAGAACTTCCCAACAGGCCTTCCCAAGAACGGTTTATATAATCGTTTACCACGGCATAGATTTCTCCGATGACTTCGTTTCTTTTGTTCATATAATCTTCGTACATGTCATAACCCATCGTTCTCACGCTGATGTATTTATAAGGTTCGATGGTATATTTCGACGCCCATTTGTCTTCAATAAAGAAACGATAAAATTGAGCCATGGCTTCATTAAGTACCGGAGAAACGTCGGAGGAAAAGCTGCCCCCGAATGAACCGTACATTCGGTAATTTTCAGGAATATCTTCCTTGGGTGTCCGAATCATACCGCTTTTCCAAGGCTCTCCCGTCCATCGGTAGTGGATTCCTTCGATACCGTACAGAACCTTTCGCCAAAAATCATCCTCCGGATTCGTGTAGCGGTCGTTCCACATGGTAAACACGCGAGCCAATTTTTCATCGGAAACGGAAGCCCCCACTACAAAAGTTCTGAATTGCCCTTCGCTGAATGCATCCATATTGTATCGGCGAGTGCCCCATGTCCCGGGCTCTCCCGGACCGGCAAGGACGGGAAAGGCTACGAATGTAGCATTTTTTTCATATGTTTTCAACCAAATGCTTTGGGGAGGCTGCCTGTCGGAGTATTCCGGAAAATCCGGTCTGCAAAGGTATTGCATATCGGCGGTAAAAAAGCCCACCTTCCCCGTAGCCCAAGTCTCCAGCAATTGGTCGTACCACGCGCCTTGGGGAGCATCGCTTACGTATCCTTCGGGAAGCGTGCGCATATAGCCTTTTTCTTTCATGCCGACGGCCCATTCCATATAGTCTCGGAACCCCGAATAGGCATAATACGGTACCACATCGCCCGTTTCATGATCGAGATATAAAAAGTTGTCGTCGGATGCTATGACACCGAATTGTCCCCAATAAAGATCAACCCAGTGGGATCTGAAATCGTGCCGGAAAAGGACGGCGCCGTAGGTGTCGTCTTTCCCGTTTCCATCGGGATCCATGATAGTGAAGGCACGCAGAATATCATTCATTTCTTCGTGAGAGAAGATGTGGTTGGTTTGAAAAAGCCGGCCGCTGAATTGTCCCAATTTGTCATCGGTCAAGGTTATAGGTATCAATAACTCGCTAGGTATGGAATAGCCAACTTTCTCCAACCAATCCAGTCTCATAAGAGGTACGTTGTAGTACCATTTGTAGTTCCAGGTTATAAAAGAGATACCGTAATAATGCTCCGTAAGATTGCCTTCTTCGTCTAAGACATTGTTATACATAAAAGAATAAGGAGCGTTTTTTTCCATTTGTTCGTAGTAATACGGAAAGTAATCTTGGTATAAATCCAGGGGGACGGTTCTCGTAAAGCCTTCTCTTAAAAGCCTCGGCGCATCGTAAGGTGCATAAGGCAGATAACCGATATCCGGAATATCCCCGGATGCAATCATGGCGGATAAGCCTTCCGGGTCATAGTTGCTTATTTTCCATACCTTAAAATCGACGTTGTACCGCTCCTCCAGCATCCGTTCGTCTATACCGCCGTCTACGTATTTATCGTCATCAATGCCGGCAAGCCATGTGATTTCAAAAAATGCGGCCAAAGGATTCTCGATAACCAGCCGTTCTCGGGATTCGGTAATTTGACGAAGGTAATCGGGCGTTTGTTCTTTTGCACAAGAAGCAAAAGATAGAACCAGGAAAAATATCATAAGATAACAAAAAGATTTTTTATACTTCGACATGGCTACCACCTCTGTAAGATAACGATACCTCTTATTTCCTCAATTATATCACATTGACATATCAAGCATGTAAGCTTTTGTTAAATCTTCATTCGTTGCCGAATTTCGAATAAAACCTTCTATAGTATACATTGATGACCATGGTGAAAACATAGTCATAAACGACAAAAGCTATCTGCAGAAGGATGAAGCCTCCCCAAATCCAAGGGCTTGAGAAATCGATTTGGGGTAAAAAGGAACGGAAAAGAAAATAACCGATGGCGAAAACCAAGTTCATTATTACAATCTTCAAAATCCATTCCAACAAAAGCTTGTTTAATTTTTCGATATACGACTTTACGATTCCGTACCAGCCGAAAAATCCTGCGTAGGGTACAACGGCCATTTTATCCGGCAATAGGATCCAAGATAATAATGAAGCCGTTATGTAGAACAGCAAACCGAATTTTGCACCGAAATGAATCACAAATACGGCCGTAAAAAAGGATGCCAAAACATATACGGACAGTTTCCCGGAGGGAACATAGGCGGCTGCAAAGACCGCTATTACGGTTAAAGCCGTTAAAATCCCTCCGAAAGCGATTCTTTTGGTTCTTCTCATTTCGCTTCACCTGTCAGCAGCAAGCGATCAAGTCACCGCCGGCACATTCGCAGCAGCAGTCGGCACAGTACAGTGCCGTACATATGGAGCAAATATCGAAATCGTCGTTCTTTTTATATCCTCGGTTGGTAGAGCTTTGACGGTACATATTCGTATTGTTTTGCATACGATTCAGCGTCTGTCGATATTCAAAATTGTTCGGTTCCATGCTGCATGCCGTCTGCACGTGGTTGTAAGCCGCGTCGTACCAGCCTCGTTTAAAGTACAGCAAGCCTTTTAAGAAATACCACTCCGCCGTTCTTGTAACGATATTATCCAGCATAACGTCGGCCTCGTTCAGTTGCCCCATATTAATTTTTTGCCTGATTTCATAAAAAGCATTACCGCCGGTATTGGAGGAATAAGATTGACCGGATCTTGAGCCGGAATCGGTTTGACGATATCCGCTGCCGCCACCTGCGGCTCTTTGCCGCATGATTTCGTCATAAGCTTCATTAACCTCACGAAGCTTTTCTTCCGCAAGCTTGCTCAGCGGGTTATCACGGTATTGGTCCGGGTGG
>JAAYHZ010000018.1 GCA_012744235.1 Clostridiaceae bacterium | reverse complement strand
TTTAAATTCTTTAAGATTTCAACCATGTGTTTGGTTTTAATTTCATCTAACGTCAATTGGTCGATTAAAATAAGTTCGTTATCCGCTACTTTACCGGATAAAGCGGATTTTAAAGCCAATCTCTTCAGCTTCTTAGGCAGAGTATATTTGTAACTTCTGGGCTTCGGGCCTAATGCAACACCGCCGCCTACCCATTGTGCGGAACGAATGCTACCCTGTCGTGCACGTCCTGTTCCTTTTTGTCTCCAAGGCTTCCTTCCACCGCCGCGTACTTCGCTAACGGTTTTGGTGGACTGGGTACCTTGTCTCTTGTTGGCCAACTGATTCAAAACGACTTGGTGTATCGCGTATTCATTGACTTCCACTCCGAATATCTCGTCCTTCAAATCGTATTCGCCAACAACGCTGCCGGTCATATCATATACGTCTACTTTAGGCATTCTCTTTCCTCCTTTCCTTTGTTAAGACTTGGTTGTTTCTTTGATAATCAACAAACCGCCTTTAGGTCCGGGTACGGCGCCTTTAACGAGTAAAATGTTGTGCTCATTATCGGCCTTGACAACTTTCAAATTCTTCACCGTTACTTGTACGTTCCCCATTTGTCCCGGCAGCTTTCTCAGCTTGAAAACTTTACCCGGATCAGAGTGCGCACTCAGGGCTCCCGGCGCTCTGTGGAACTTCGAGCCGTGGGATTCTCTTCCTCGGCTGAACCCGTGTCTTTTAATAACGCCTTGGTATCCTTTACCTTTTGATGTTCCGGTAACGTCTACCTTGTCACCCGGTTGGAACATATCGGCACATTTGATTTCCTTGCCAATTTCATAACCTTCCGTATTTTCCGTTCTCCATTCTCTCAAGTACTTTTTCGGAGACACGCCGATTTTCTTGTAAAAACCGAGAAGGGGCTTGTTCAGCCTTTTTTCTTTTACATCTTCATAGGCAATTCCTAATGCAGAATAACCGTCTTTTTCCTTGGTTTTAACATCAACAACGGTGCACGGTCCTGCTTGTAAGACCGTTACGGGGATTAACAATCCCGATTCATCAAAAACTTGGGTCATTCCAACTTTTTTACCTAGAATATATTTGCTCACCTTTTTACCTCCCTTAGGTCAGAGGTTCATTCGCAATCAATGAACGTAACCTTTTTATTTTAAGCTATATCAGCTTGATTTCAATGTCCACACCGGCAGGCAGATCCAATCTCATTAAAGCGTCGATTGATTTCGGAGTCGGCTTTAAGATGTCGATCAACCTTTTGTGCGTTCTCATTTCAAATTGCTCGCGAGCATCCTTATACTTATGAGGTGCTCTCAAAATCGTGATAACTTCCTTTTTTGTGGGTAGCGGTACCGGTCCGGATATGTTCGCTCCCGTTCTTTTCGCGGTTTCAACAATTTTCTCAGCAGACTGGTCAAGCAAATTGTGATCAAATGCTTTTAATCTGATTCTGATTTTTTGTTCCATTGCTTTGCCTCCTTGTTCTCCTATCTTCATCTCGTATCTTAGTCTTTACACTCTACCGGGTGTATCATATCAGGCAATTTAAAAACCCAGGGAAAAATGGATATACCTCACCTGGGCCATCGTTTCAATAATCATACCGCATATAATTGCACAGTGACTAGGCGCCCGGTTTCTAGAATCGGACATTCTCCTTGGAAGTTCCCTACTTCAAAGAGTAGCAATCTCCCAAATCATCGTATGTCTCATCACAGCATGTAGTATTCTACTACAACACTCTTTGCAATGCAAGAACTTTTTTTAACTTTTTTTAATTTTCCGTCTCGAAATTTTGTCGTTTCGGGGGCTTTGTTCCGAAATATTGGTAATACGTACAGCTGATCATGCCGTTGTACAGCTTTCTTCTTTTATCCGCCTTTTTCCCGTAAAGCCTCTCAAATTCCTTATAAGGAGTCAAAATATATTTGGACCACGTCGGGAATTTCTCGAAGACTTTTCCCATATCTTCGTAGAGCTTTTCCACCTCCCGTTTATCTCCGATCCTTTCTCCGTAGGGAGGATTGCATATAATGAACCCGTACTGCTTGGATGATGAGATTTCTCTTACGTCTCTTCTTTGGAAATGAATATCCCCTTCGGTACCGGCCATCCGCGAATGATACCTTGCCATGTCCAAGGCCTTATCGTCGATATCCGTTCCTTGAATATTGAGCTTTACGGATCTATCGATCAAATCCCGGGCTTCTTCCCGAGCATGTACCCAATCCTTTTCGGCGATTTGAAGCCACCCTTCCGAAACAAAGCTTCTCCCTAATCCGGGAGCGATGTTTTTTCCGATAAGAGCCGCTTCAATGGGGATGGTTCCGGTTCCGCACAAAGGGTCAAGCAAAACCCTGTCCTTTTTCCACCGGCTGATCATAATCATTGCCGCCGCCAAGGTTTCTTTCAAGGGGGCGGCGCCCGTCAAAGTTCGGTAGCCTCTTTTGTGAAGCCCGACTCCGGAGGTATCGATATATACGGCGGCCAAATTATTCAACAAGGCCACCGATACCTTGTAGCAGGGTCCGCTTTCCGGGAAAACTTCCATTTTGTATTTGGACCGAAGCTTGTCCACGATGGCTTTTTTTACAATGGATTGGCAGGCGGATATACCGAACAAGCGAGAGTTGATGCTGGTTACGTCTACAGGAAAAGAAGCTTCCTTCGATAAATACATATCCCAATCGATTCCTTTGATCCGATCATACAGCTCGTCAAAGGTTTCCGCCGGAAATTCGGCAACCTTCAGCAAAACCCGTTCGGCAACCCGCAATCGGATGTTGGCTTTCGGTATGTCCGAATAATTACAAGAAAAGGATACCCTGCCGTCCTTCGTTTCAACCTCCGGGTATCCCAAATCCCGAATTTCTCTTGCCAAAATGGATTCCACGCCGAATATACACGTTGCGGTTAATGTTATTTCCTTCATATCAACCTTTCAAATTCTTTCTTTTTGATTCTTTTCTACCGTTTTTCTACTATATATATCATACGTATGTATCGTATGCTATTTACCCTGAACATCCCGGTGCCTGCAAACAACGGAATAGCCTTCTTTTTTCAAGCAGGCGGCGACCTCGTTGGCAATCGCTACGGACCGATGCCGCCCTCCGGTGCATCCGATACCGATAACCAAGTGCTGTTTTCCTTCCTTTATATATCGCGGTATTAAAAACAAAAGCATCTCCGTAAGCTTGTCCAAAAAAATTTTTGTGTCGTCATGGCGGAAAATGAAATTTTTCACCGCTTGGCTTTTTCCCGTCAAATGCTTCAAGGAGGGCACGTAATAGGGATTCGGTAAAAAGCGTACGTCAAAAACCAAGTCGCTTTCTACCGGGATTCCGTATTTGTAGCCGAAGGATATGATATTGATCACCAGACCGGTGTATTGCCTTTTCAAGATAATATTATCCAGCTCCTGCAGAAACTCTCTTGTAAGCATATTGGAGTTGTCGATAACGTAATCGGCTCTGGCTTTAATGTCCGCTAAGATCTCTCTTTCTTTAGCGATGGCGTCCGGAAGACTATAGTCTTTTCCCAAAGGATGAGACCTTCTCGTTTCTTTATACCGTCGAATAATGGTATTGTCGTCGGCATCCAGAAAAAGAATTTCATAGTCGATGTCGTTTTGCTTCATTTCGTCCAATACGGAAGGAAGATCCTTTAAAAGGTCCCTTTCCCGTATATCCACCACAACGGCGGTATCGGCATATCCGCCCTTTCCGTTGGAGCCTAATGTGGCGATTTTGGGCAGCAAGAACAAAGGCAAATTGTCCACACAGAAAAATCCTTTGTCTTCAAAGTAATTGGCGGCGGTGGATTTGCCCGCTCCGGACATACCCGTAATGATAATCAACCTTGTTTTGCCTTCCATAATATTAAAACTCCCCGATCCGTATGATTTCCGGCTCCAATGTCACATGGAATCGGTCGTATACTACCGATATGATATGATTGATTAACCGATTGACATCGTCCGCCGTAGCCGATCCCTTATTGATAATAAAGCCGGCATGTTTTTCGCTGACGCACGCACCGCCGATAGTATATCCCTTTAATCCCGAATCTTCGATCAAATTTCCCGCAAAGCATCCTTCCGGTCTTTTAAAAACGCTGCCTGCCGACGGGTATTCCAGGGGCTGGCATGTTTTTCTTTTCATATTCAATTCGTTCATTTTGTCTCTTATTTCGTTATAATTGCCAGGCTCAAGCTTTAATTCGGTTTCCAAAACAAACAGACATTTTTTCCGAAAACAGCTGTTACGATAGCCGAAATCATGCTCCTCTTTTCGAATGGTACACAGACCTCCTTGTTCATCCAAAGCGATCGTCGATTCCACTACGTCGCTCATGGTGGACCCGTAGGCTCCGGCATTCATAAAAAGAGCTCCTCCCATTGTTCCGGGAATTCCGGAGGCAAACTCCAATCCTCTTAAGCCGTGTTTTAAAGCGGCAGCCGAAACGGCGGCCAAGGACGCACCGCATTGGGCGTATATTCGGTTCTCTTCCTCTTTTACCGCAATGGATTTTAAGTGCTTGCCGGTGTGGATTACCACTCCTCGGAACCCTTTGTCGGAAACCAGCAGATTGGTTCCGTTGCCCAATAGCAGCCGGTTGATTTGATTTCGGGAAAGATATTGTATTAATCGCGTCAAGGATTCAATATCCGACGGAAAGGCCATTATGTCCGCAGGTCCCCCGATTCGAAAAGAAGTGTATTGCTTCAAGGGTACATGGGTTTCTACGTTCGATTCCCCTACGATTTCCCGTATTTCTTTCAGACACAGCTCCATCTTATCCGCTACCATCATCTTTCGTCTCATCCTCCCGGAATCATTTACATACTTCCTTATACATATTATACTATGAACATTCAAATTATACGAATGATTTATTCCCACGGCTAGCCTTTTCAAAAAAGAATCGAAAATTTCCCGTTGACAAGAAGAATTTCGTATTTTATAATGACAAAGCACGCGGGTTTAACTCAGCGGTAGAGTGTCACCTTGCCAAGGTGAAAGTCGCGAGTTCGAATCTCGTAACCCGCTCCACCTGCGGGTGTAGTTCAATGGTAGAACATCAGCCTTCCAAGCTGATTGCGAGGGTTCGATTCCCTTCACCCGCTCCAATATCCGTACGTAAGGTACGGATATTTTTTATTCCAAAGAAAAAAACCGTGTAAACGGTTTTTTTCAAAAAGAATCAAGGAGCAGAGCCGTTCAAATTTTCCGATCCTTGTTTTGTGTTGCTTTCTTAATATGTTCTTTGTCTATTTTGTCCATCCATTCCATATATTTAGCTTGAGCAATCTTGTCTTTTTGCTCGCTAGACGCCAACCAACCCGGATTCTGTTTGCACTGGGTCAGTAATTCTTTGTATTTCACGGTTTTCACCTCCATCAAAATTTATGTAGAATAAGCAACACAGTTTAATATATGACGGAATCTTGTGAAAGGTTACATAATTACCGGCTTTACAAAGACATGAAGCGATTCCGAATTTTAAAAAAATTTATTGACAAACGATAATTTCGAGCATATACTGATAACAAAATTATTGTTTTACGATAATTCGGGAGGTTTTATGAAAAGGAAAGGGTTGGTTTTATTCTTAGGCGCGGAAGCCGTATTTTGTATCGTTTTATTCTTGGCACAAGCATCCCTGCCGTGGATTTTTTCTTCCATGATCGCGTTTCCATTCGAGCAAATCGGTGCAGGATTGAGGTTTCTTTCCTTGTCCGGATTCGTAGGGAATTTTTTCGCTCTTGTTCTTTACGTTCTGATAAGCCTGATACCCGGTGCATATTTGTTTTTTGCTCTTAAAAAAAGAAAGCCGAAGGGAGAAGATTATCTATTGGTCCTGTTAAGCCTGTTGCTGTTTTTTGTCCTTTACTATATGGTCAATCCGGGACTGATCAAAGCACCGATGAATTTGGGTTTCGGGGAAAGCATGGGAAAAGCTTTGTTGGGAAGCATGATATATTCCGTACTTTTCACGTACATCATCCTTCGCGTCCTCAGGCTCTTTTTTGCCGCAGACACAGGCAAGCTATTTACGTATTTAAACATTCTTTTGTATTTGTTGTGTGCGCTTTTTGTCCTTAATGCCTTCGGCTTTCAATTCGGAGGCCTATTGGAAAACATAAGAGCGCTTCGGGAAGGCAACAAAGGGACGGAAAGCGGTTTGGGATTAAGCTATTTCTTTTTGGTTTTGCAATATGTCGTTAACGCCTTGCCCGATATGCTCAACGTCACGGTGATCTTTTTCGCTATAAATCTCATAAATGAGTTGAAAGAGGGAAAGTACTCCGAAAGAGCGGTGGAAGCTTCAGGAAGCCTTGCCAAGGCATGCCGAAGGGCTTTGACGATTACGGCCATTTCCTATATAGCGTTTAACCTTTTACAGCTTTTGTTCTTCCGGTCACTTAGAGTTTTGCACGGTACGGTAAAAATTCCTATAGTGTCCGTTGTTTTCATGTCGGCAATCCTGCTTTTAACGGAGATTCTCAAAGAAAGCAAAGCGTTAAAAGAAGATAACGACATGATTATATAACCGGGAGGCAAACATGGCGATTAAGGTTTATCTTGAAGAAGTGCTGAAAGCACGCGGAATGACCTCGAAGGAACTAAGCGCTTTGGTGGGTATAACGGAAGCCAATTTATCCATCTTGCGCAGCGGAAAAGCGAAAGGAATAAGGTTTAGTACCATCAACAAGATATGCTATTACTTAAACTGCGATGTAGGAGACATTTTAAAATTTGACGGAATTTTGGATATGGAGGATACGGAGGACCATGAATAAATTAAGAAGAATTTTATCCGTTTTTGCCGCTTTCGGCATCTTGCTCTCGTTAACCGGCTGCATCCGGCTTGCCCAAGAAGACGGAGATCTCAACGGTCAAGATCGGTTCATCGGCTTTTTCATCACTTACGAATACTTGGACCTTTTCGATCATGAAAAGTATTTCGATGACATGTTATCAAGCAATAAGCCGGAGAACCTTTGGGGAAAGGCTCTCCAAAGCGAGGATTACCAAGGCCGTTTGTATGCCGTATTGTCTACAAAAACTCTAACCGAAGAGGTTACCGGAACAACCTTTACAACCAAAGAATATGTTTTTGAGGGTCTTCAAGGCATAAACTTCTTCTCGGCCTGTGTTCCGGAAGGCCCGGAGGGTCCGGGCTACCGATACGCAAGCTCCGGAGAAGGAATCGCCGACTCGAAGGTTCATTTTAACGATAGCGATGACAAAGAATCCGTCATCTTGGAAGGAACCCTTTACGTTTCTTCGACGGCTCAAGATCGGTATACCTACTTTTTCAATCCCATTTACCAAAAGGCCGACGGAAGCGTCTATTTGATCTCGGGCAGCGGCTTTTACATCGACGCAGACCAAGGAGAGGGGGCGCGTTATACGAAAACCTGCGAAGAAACGATTTCCGTGATTGAAAACAAGCGGAAAAAAGAAATCCATACATCCGTTACTATAACCGTTGCCGCCATGTACTCTCCTTCGGAAATCGTCCTTTTGTATATGGGAAAAGACGGTACCCTCTTACGGAAGGAAGAATACCTTCCGGGGAAGCTGCCCAAAGAAATCGTACCTCCCGAAGAAACCGAATACATCATAGCGGAAACTTATAAAGAAAATGCGCAAGGAGAATCCATAATTGAACGCTCTTTGTTCGATAGAAAGAACAACACATTGGAAACCTTCTACAAGCGGGAGGACAATCTGTGCGTAAAGCATTGGACGGAAATTCGTTGGACCTTGGAGAATAAAAAGGCATAAAAAAACATGAAAAAGCAAATAGATACGGCAAACCTTCTTTGGAATGCCGTATCTTTTTTCAATTCCTTTTATTTGCTTAAATATTCGTCGATGGCGATTGCGGCATTTTTGCCGGCTCCCATAGCCAATATGACGGTAGCGGCTCCGGTTACCGCATCTCCCCCTGCGAATACGCCGGGGATGTTGGTTTCGCCGGTTTTTTCGTCGGTGATGATGCCGCCCCAAGAATGGGTCTTAAGCTCAGGTACCGTCTTTTTAATCAGCGGATTCGGGCTTTGTCCGATGGCCACAATGACCGTCCCTACTTCCAGCACAAATTCCGAACCGGGAACGGGAACGGGTCTTCTTCGACCGGATGCGTCCGGTTCTCCTAATTCCATGCGAATGCATTCCATGCCCTTGACGTAACCGGAATCGTCTCCTAATATTCGAACCGGGTTACTCAAAAAACGAAACTCGATTCCTTCTTCCTTGGCGTGGTGGATTTCCTCCAGCCTTGCCGGCAGCTCTTTTTCGGATCTTCTGTATACGATGAAAACATTTTCGGCTCCCAGCCTTTTTGCCGATCTTGCGGCATCCATGGCCACGTTTCCGCCTCCTACCACCGCTACGTTCTTATCCAGTTTGACCGGAGTATCGTATTCCGGGAATCTGTATGCTTTCATCAGGTTGACTCTCGTTAAAAACTCGTTGGCGGAGTATACGCCATTCAGGTTCTCTCCTTCGATTCCCAAAAAGCCGGGAAGCCCCGCTCCGGTTCCGATAAAGAAGGCTTCATATCCTTGTTCTCTTAGGTCGTTGAAATCCAACGTTTTTCCGATAACGATATTGGTTTTGATTTCCACTCCCAAATCCTTCACAATGTCGATCTCCGCTTGGACCAAATCCTTCGGCAATCTGAATTCCGGGATTCCGTATACCAAAACGCCTCCGGGCTTATGGAAGGCTTCGAAAATCGTCACGTCGTACCCCATCTTGGCCAAATCACCGGCACAGGTCAAGCCTGCAGGGCCCGCCCCGATAACGGCGACCTTCTTGTTCTTTTTCTTTTCGGGCTTCGGAGTTTGCACTTTCCCGTTTTTCATCGCCCAATCGGCACAAAATCTTTCCAAGCGCCCGATCCCCACCGGCTCTCCTTTGATTCCTCGTACGCATTCTTGCTCGCATTGGGTTTCTTGGGGGCAAACTCTGCCGCAGATCGCAGGCAGACTGTTGGTTTCCTTTATCTTGTTGTAGGCGCCTTCAAAATCTCCCTGTGCAACCTTCATGATAAACTCGGGGATTTGAACATTAACGGGACATCCCTTTACGCAAGGCTTATGCTTGCAATTCAAGCATCTTTGGGCTTCTTCCTTTGCCATTTCTTCGGTATATCCTAAAGCGACTTCTTGGAAGTTTTTGTTTCTTTCGCGAGGGTCTTGTTCCGGCATGGGAACCTTCGTATTGGACATATTCCGCATTATCTCATACCCTCCAATCTGCAGTGATGCTCGGATTCTCTTTCTTTATCTTTATACATAGCGGCTCTTCGGATCGCCTCGTCAAAATCCACCAAGTGCCCGTCAAAGTCGGGGCCGTCGACACAAGCAAACTTGGTTTTTCCGCCTACGGTAACACGGCAACCTCCGCACATTCCGGTTCCGTCTACCATAACCGGGTTCATGCTGACGATGGTTTTAATACCGTATTGCTTTGTCAGCAAGGAAACAAACTTCATCATGGGCAAGGGGCCGATGGCGACTACCAAATCATAGCCGGCTCCTTCTTCAATCCGTGTTTTCAATACATCGGTGACAAATCCCTTTACTCCGTATGAGCCGTCATCCGTTGCAACGATCAACCTTTTTGCAAAGGGCTTGATTTCGTCTTCTAAAATAACCAGATCCTTGTTTCGAAAACCGATAATCGCATCGGTTTCAACGCCTAACGAAGCCAATTTCTTAATTTGGGGATAAGCAATAGCGGTACCAAGTCCTCCGCCGATAACGGCGGCTCTTTTGATGTCCGGATCATATTCCGTGGCCATACCTAAAGGCCCCACGAAATCCAACAGATGATCTCCTTCGTTTAAGGTATCCAACTGCTTCGTCGTTTTTCCAACTTTTTGGAATATGATGGTCACAGTTCCCTCTTCTCTGTTAAAATCGGCAATGGTCAGCGGTATACGCTCTCCCTGCTCATCGATTCTTAATATGATAAACTGTCCGGGTTCCGCTTTTCTTGCTACCAAAGGAGCGTCGATAACCATAAGGGTAACTTGGTCATTTAACGCTTTCTTTTTTCGAATTGTATACATATGGAACCTCCTAAACAAATTTTTGTTAAATTGATAACAATATAACATCTATTTATACCATGCCAAAGATGTCATTGTCAATGTAATTCCTTTGATTTGAATATCGATTAAACCTTAAGTCTATCAATCGGATGCCATTTCTATTCTACCGGTTTCTCTTAAGGTTATAATAAAACTATGCAATTGAACAATACTCCTGTTTTACGAGTCAAGTCCAAAATAGTGTGTAAATTACCTCGGTTTGTCCAGCCGGTATGCTAAAGGACATTGATGTTATCAACCGGACCAGACGAAAGCTTTTATGCCGCGAAAGCTGTTGATAATGAGTACATG
>JAAYHZ010000001.1 GCA_012744235.1 Clostridiaceae bacterium | reverse complement strand
TAGATATAACCGATCCGAAGGTGGACATTAACAAGCACCGCCAAAAAATGGGAATGGTATTTCAACAATTTAATCTCTTTCCTCACAAAACCGTGTTGGAAAATCTGATTTTAGGTCCTACAAAGCTGCTGAACTATTCAAAAGAAGACGCCGTTCGCAGAGCCATAGAGCTTTTAGAACGAGTAGGATTAAGCGATCGAAAGAACGCCTACCCTTCCCAATTGTCCGGAGGACAAAAGCAGAGAATTGCCATCGTACGAGCGCTTTGTATGCAGCCGGATGTGATGCTTTTTGACGAGCCTACCAGTGCCTTGGATCCGGAGATGGTCGGTGAGGTATTGGATGTAATGAGAGACTTGGCGAAGAGCGGAATGACCATGGTGGTCGTTACCCATGAAATGGGGTTTGCTCGCGAAGTCGGTACTCGATGCATTTTTATGGACGAAGGTAAAATCGTTGAGGAAAATACGCCGAAAGAATTATTTACCAATCCGAAAAGTCCGAGATTGAAGCAATTCCTTGCAAAGGTGTTATAAAGAAGTTTCTTGCCGTAAGCCACAAAAAGAGAGTACGTATGTATTTCTCTTTTTTTTATGATAAAATGGAGCATAAGCAAAAAGAAGAGGAGGAACAGGACCGAGATCCGGTCTTTGATGCGGTATGCAAAAACGAGAGTTTAAAAACAGCGAAATGCTATCGATTATAGGGTTCGGAGGCATATTGGTCTCCAATGTATCCCAAGAAGAAGCAAATGAATATATCGCGGAAGCCGTGGACATCGGTATCAACTATTTCGATGTCGCCCCTACTTACGGAAACGCACAGGATCGTATGGGACCCGGGCTGGTAGGCAAGAGAGACGGCATTTTCCTTACATGCAAAACGACCAAGCGGATGGCGGATGAAGCGGATAAAGAATTGTCGGACTCTTTAAAGAAGTTAAAAACAGACCGGTTTGATTTGTACTTGCTTCACGGAGTAAACAACGTAGAAGAAGCTAAAACATGTTTAGGACCGAAAGGAGCTCTGGAAGCCCTTGTTAAAGCGCGAGACAAAGGATATATTCGTTATTTAGGTTTCTCCGTGCATTCGGAAGATGCCGCCATATATTTGATGAACCGGTTTGATTTTGATGCCGTCATGTTTCCGGTAAATTGGGTTTGCTTTCTAACAAACGGATTCGGTAAAAGAATCATGGAAACCGCCGTGAAAAAAGACCTTGCCGTTCTTGCCTTAAAAGGTATGGCCCATACGACTCGTCCGAAGGATTACAAGGAATACCCGAAAACCTGGTACAAGCCGGTGGAAGACAAGGAGTTGGCACAATTGGCTTTACGATATACCTTAAGCCAACCCGTGACAACGGCCCTTACACCGGGACATATGAACTTCCTCCGATGGGCTATGGAGGTCGGTCAAAATTTCACACCGATTACCGAAGACGAAATAAACATTTTAAAAGAAAAAAGTCAAGGCACGGAACCGCTATTTAAGCCGTAAAGCAATAAATCATTTATTTTATATAACCGTGTCAACGGTTTTTCTTTTTTTGGAGGTTAAAAAATGAAGGACTATGCAAAAACGGGGATCGAGATCGGAGAACATATTTCCGATTACGAGAATTTTACGAAATACATCGAAGATCATTTTGATCCGGACAAATTGGATTTCGTATTGATTATGATGAAACCGGTGGAAATGCCGAGAAAGCTTTGGCGCGAATGGGGAGAGTTTTTCAAAAAGCATAAGATCACATTCGCTTTCTTGTATACCCAGCAAAGAGGTGCACCGGAAGGAAAAGACACGCATTTGACTCCGGAGATCGTTGAGGAACTCAAACAAACGGCAGGAGAATATTTCCTAGGCGACATGATCGGCGAAACCGGCGGTTTGGCCAGTTGGCTTGAGGGGTACTACGACGTTTTGAATATGGAGAAGCCCGATTTTCAAACCCTGAGCCAAGCAAAGCAAGCCTATATCGAACATGTAAGGTCTTGCGTCGATATCGACCGTAAATTAGACGTTCCTTCTGTTCTGGCCGTCGAAGCTACGGTATTCAGTCGGTATAACTTCGAAGCCGGCGTGGACCACACCGTTATTGAAATGATGTGCGGCAATCCTGAAATCATGTTTGCCTCGGCAAGAGGCGCATGTAAAGCATATAATAAAAAGATATGGTCAAGCCATATTGCTCATGAGTGGTACGGCGGATTTCGAAACGACGACCCGCTTAAGTATAAGCGGTTGAAAGTCGCATATTATTACGCTTTTTTATCGGGAGCCAAATACATTTATCCGGAAAGCGGCGATATCAGCATATCTTCCTATGGATATCATTACGATACGAATCATCCTCTTAGCAAAACGTACCGTGACATCCGAAATGAATTCACCGATTTTGCACGTCTTCATTACCGTCCTCAGTCCGGACCGGAAGTGAAAGTCGCATTTTTACACGGCTACTTGGACGGATACACCGGCTGGGGCGGGTCTACGGTATGGAACAATTTTGGTAAGGAGGATTGGGTATACGGTTCTGCAGAAAAGGGGTGGTCCGTTGTTACAGACGAATTATTCAAAGGCGATCCTTGGTACCATCCTCACAATTACGGACAAAACGATACCTCTTTTTCCGTCCCATACGGACAGTACGACTTGGTTCCGGTGGAAGCACCGTTAAAGGTGTTATCCGATTACGATTATTTGATATTTGTAGGTTGGAATACCATGACCGAAGAGTTATACGACAAGCTGAAGGCCTATGTGGAACAAGGCGGTAAACTGTTGGCATCTATCCCCCATCTGAGTACAAATGACGTTCGAAATCAAGAATTTTCGATTATCCGCAATGGCGACGTATCGGATCTGTTTGGCGTTGTTGTAAAGGGACCCGGCCGTCGACATGCTTGGGGCGTAAAATTCATCGAAGAAAGCACGGTAGACGGGTGTCTGTATCCTTGTACTAAAGACGAAGCATGCGATCCGATGTGCGCAGACGGTCTTATCCGAAGTGCGGATATTGAAATGAAGGGCGGTAAAGTGATTGCCGTTCTATCCGATCGTTTTTTCAATACATTTGAGAACCGTCCCCCCATTTTGACGGAGTACGCTTGCGGTAAAGGAACCGCAACCTTATTAACGGCTTGGGATTATCCCGGTGCCGAAAGCTTACGAAGGCTGTTTAAGACAATCTTGAAATCCATACTCTCGGGAGAACAAAGAAAAGCAAGGGTTCAAGTTATCGGGGACGATAAGATTCGTTACGGAGTATACCGACAAGACGGGTTCTTTGCCGTATATATTCTGAATACCGATTACAACAGGCCCGGTAAAGTTTCCGTATGTTTCAACGACATGCGATTGGAAATTGAAGTGAACAGCTGCGATATGAGGATCGCTTATCTTACCGACGATTTTATTTGCTCTCCCTGCGACAACAGGATTGCCTTGGAAGACATTCGAACAGACAACAATCGTTATCATTTGAACTTCAACGCTTCGGGTTCCCATGAACTGGAGTGGATGCAAAAATCCTCGGCAAGCTCCGTCACCGTAAACGGTATTCAAGCACTTTCCGATGATTCGTTCGGTTATGCGAAGACGAACCATAGTTTTCCGGATTTAAAAAATCAATAGCGGTATAAAAAAAGAGAGCCTTAGCACGACAAAAAAATTTGTCCGAAGGTTCTCTTTTTTCTTCATGCGGCGGTAACCGTTTTAGCAGTTATCGTTATTTCTTTTGTTGTTTCTTTCGTTGTTAGGAGCCAATTCGTCGGCAAACTGCAGGTTGTCAACGTTTCTATTGCAGTTTTGGTTGCGGTTGCGATTTTGGTTGTTCCTGTTGTCCTGATTCTTGTTCTTATTCTTTTTGTTATTTTGGTTGTCCATTTTTTTAAAAAAACCTCCAAATAGTTTTGAACATAGCTTATCCGCATATTTCAATATTATTCAAAATGATCGGAGCATTTTATTCGATCTTGAATAAAATAATGAATAAAATAAAAAAATGATAAAACAGCGAACAAACGCCGGCAGAAGCCGGCGTTCGTCAGGGGAGCAGTCACAATTATCGTATTGTGTCAGTTATACTTATCAGTAAATTATATGATGCATATTAGGTTTTTGTTCGTTTTATTTTCGAGCTTTTTAATTTATGTCAACATTTTTTACCGTATGAAGTATTAGGTTCGATTAAGAATATAACCCTTTCATAAATCGCAGAAAAATAGAAAAAATAGATAGTGTTATGTACAAAAGAAATCGGCTTATTTAATTTTATGGAGGTAGCACATGAAAGAGGATATTTTTTTAGACGGCAGAGGGTCTTTCCCGGGTCCGACCGGCTTTTATACAAAAAGAAAGCGGTATTTTCGATACGGTAAAAACAGAACACAAGCCTTTGGTTTTACAACCAATGCCTATTATCGGCAAGTAATGAACGATCCTTCGGATTACTTCCATGATGATTTTACGGACAATATGTACTTCGATGATTGAAAATTAAGCTGCCCTTGGCAGGGCAGCTTTTTATTTTATCTTTTTTCATGTCAACAATTCTGCTTATAGCGTTTCCGTCAATTCCCTTACGATTCTCGAAAATTCCACGATTCTTCTCGGTTCATTTTGAATGGTTTCAATATCCTTCAGGCAAATATCAAAACGACAGTTGTACTTTTGAAAAATCTTTATGTTTTCCGTTACGTGTTTTTTAATATAGGCAGGGTCAAACTGCGATGATACCATAGCGGACGGGCTCGGCCTCCATGATACGATATAATCCCTTCCGATCTGTTCGGCGCATTTTTCCGTATTTGCAAAAGGCGAAACGGCAATTCGCCTCAAATTCTTGATCTTTCTCAGCATATCGATTTTGTACGTATAATCTTCGCAGCATCCGTAAGCTATGGCGCCGAACTTTTCCATGATGGGCATTTGGTATTGAAGCAAAAATTCTTCATGCATTTGCGGAGAAACTCCCGCAAACTCCTGAGCCGCCATAAATCCCCAAATTTCACTTCGTTTAACCGGACGGCGGTGGGCATTCACGGGCTCTAAGCCTTCCAAATAGGGCATGGATTGGTTTTCGCTGCTGAGTAATGTGTAGTGTCCTGCATCTTCCGCTTGCTGTTGAACTCTCAGCACGCCGTCCCTCATAAAAGCCATCACTTGATGGAGCCATTCCGGGTTGTCCACCATGTCCCACAGCATCTGTTCGAATCCTCTTAACCGCCCGAATACCGTTGACAGATCCCCAAAGAATCCGTTAAGCAGCGGAGTCGTATCCAGCCGTACCTCGACGATATCCCCTATCGCATCCGTCAACCTGTCGAAAGCGGCATTGGTCTTTTCCCAATTGATCCGATGATCGGGAACCGTCATCTTATGGAAGTCTTCCGGGTCCTTTAAAGGATGAATATATTTCGTAACGCTTTTCTTTTCCGTATGAATCCTTTTCACCGGTAATCCCCATATATCCTCTCCCGTCGTATCGTAAATCGCCTGTTGGGTTATCCAAGGCTCGATGATATAATCGTCGGCCAAAGTGTCATGAAAAATGGCACTGCGTATGAAATACTCGTATCGTCGGTAAAACGGATCCTCACACTGCATTTGATCTCCTACCGCTTCAAGTAACCATGCCGCATGGTGAATATAGATAGGAGGACGCACCTCTTTGAATGCATTGTGAGCAGCCCACAGCATTCTTCTCTGTTCCTGAATCTCTTTTCGGGAGATTTCCGAATATTGTTTTGCCAAATCTCGAAGTATTGCGATATCTTTGCTCATATGTCATACACCCGTATTTTTTATTGATTATACCATTTATCCGAACAATAAGTCAAGTCCAAATTAGTGTGTAAATTACCTCGGCATTTTAAATGTAGCAATCAGCCTATGGTCGCAAGCGTTTATGCCGCGAAAGCTGTTGACAATGAGTTACATGGCATGTTAGGCTGATAGCC
>JAAYHZ010000141.1 GCA_012744235.1 Clostridiaceae bacterium | reverse complement strand
GGCGACTCGAAAGTCCTAAATCTTTAAGCTCTACAGTTTTTAAGATTCCCCCGCATCTTTGAAATTCCTTCTTCAAAATATCAATTTGTATCATTTTGCACCTCTCGGCCTGCATTTGTTTTTCGATGCAGTCTTTTAAGTGCATTATACCATATTATTACTATTAAATAATGATCTGCTTTTTATGCGGGTTTAATCAAATAAGTAATATAAGTTATAAAGATATATAAGCAAATATCTACCAATTACATTACCGGAAATCGTGTAGAAACCTCTGTTATAAAAATTATTAGAAACGGCTTCTATGTCTATACTACAATTATATTTAGGTGATCCGTTGGTTTACAATAAATGAAATAATGTGAAATACAGTAGCATCAAGGGTTCTGATGTGCAGAACCTCCTAACGGACTTCTAATCCCTAGGTCGGGGATTCGAATTCCTTCAGGCACAACATTTCGAAAGTCCTTGCAGTGCAAATATTTTTGACGTTTTAAAGTAAAAAACAGGATGCAATAATATTCGATTCTTTGCACGATTTACAACAACATCCTAAGTAATTTCGCCTTACATAATAACAGCGGATTATATACAAAAAAAATCCGCTGCTATTGTCTATTCCATATTTTGTTGAAAAACTAATATTGACTGGCCGTTTTTCGGTTGACGGTAAACTTGACCTTTTTCTCGCCTCTTACGTATATAAAGTCGATGGTATCCACTTTATCCTTGGCGACCAAGTAGCCGCCTTTTCCTCCCATGTCTTCACCGATATAGTAGAGCAGGGCTTCTTGGGTACATTCCTTCAAGCATGCCGCACAACCCCAGCAGTCTTTAGGATACATCATTTCCACTTTGCCGTTCACCCCTAATTCCAGCAAATTGCCGGGGCATATATCCACGCATTTTCCGCAGCCGATACATTTATCCTGTAATATCTTTATGCTCATAGATTTCATCCCTTCCTACCAATTCTCTGTATATGATGTTAAACTTCCCGTCTTTATATACCGAATTCACGTATTTCAACCAATTTTGGTCGTCTTGATTCGGATAATCGGCGTTGTTCAGATAGCAGTACCATCGCGATTCTTTTCGAGCCAGTATATGCGCAATCAAGGCCCTGCATACCAACAAGCGGTCTTTCACCTCGTGAATAAACAACAAATCGTGCATCGTGGAGGCTTTTAACGTTTCCACCAACTCCGACAACCTTACGATTTCTTTTTCCGCCTCCAACAGCTTATTTTGGTAGATAATATAGTTTTCGGATATCCCTCCCGCCTTTTTGTCCATGACATCCTGCATCATCAATTCCAAATCTTCAATGGTCAAATCGGTTTCGGGATTATCGAAGTACCGTTCCAATCCTTCTTTCGTTTTGATTATCTCATCCATATCCGGTTCCGGATCGGGTACGCTCTTGATATATTCCAAAGCGGATACGGAAGCTATTAATCCTTCCGCAAAACAACCCGGTACGTATTTTTTCGGGCTTCCTCCCACCACGTCTCCTGCGGCATACAGCCCTTTTAGCGTGGTTCCGCGGCCGGTATCTACCCAATAGCCGCTTGCGGCGTGGCCGCCGACGATATACGGTTCCGTTCCTTCGATTTCCACGTTTTCCTTCGCCGGACCGGTATCGTTTTCCAACCATTTCACCGGCTGGGCTATGGACATGTTAAAATATGCTTTAAACAAGTCCTGCTCTTGATCCTCGGAAATACCCTTCGTTTCCAAATAGCACGGTCCTTTGCCTTTTAAATTTTCCTGAATGGTGGCAAACAATCTTCCCGGAGTGGAACTTTTGTATTTTTCAGCGTATTCTTCCCCCGTCTTATTTACCTGCCTTACATTCAACCCTCCGGCGATGGTGCCGGTAGGAGAAATGGTGTCCTTGCATCGAAGTGCAATAAAGCGCATTTCGAAGGTCGTCATTTCGGCACCGGCTCGAATCCCCATGGCATATCCGGCTCCGGTATTAAAGGGGCAGTACCAGATCTTATGTCTTGAAAAGCTCCAATGCTTCGGCAGGTACAATCCCGCTGCGCCGCCGGTAGCGCATATGACGGCTTTCGCATAAATGACCACAAACACTCTCAGGTTAACCATAAAACCGTAAGCGCCGATCACTCTTCCGTCCCGTATAATATAGTCAATCATATTGACTTTATTCATTACGATTACATTTTCCGCTCTTCGAACGGAACGGGCCAATATGGGCTTTATGTTTTCACCGTTGATACGAATGCCCCTTCGTCCTCGGGGAATGTAATTGCCGTTCTCATCCTTTAAAATGGGCAATCCCATGGACTCGATTTTACGGGTAACCTCTTCGATCTTCTCCGCCATGGTAATCAGCAAGTCTTCACGGACGATGCCTTGGGAATCCTTTTTGACATAGTCCACGTAGGAATCCGGCGTATCTCCTTTATTTATATACCCGTTCAAAGCGTTGATTCCGCCGGCGAGGCAGCCGCTTCTTCGGATATTCGCTTTATCTACCAATATCACCTTACAATCGGATTTTTCATGTAAAGTCAAAGCGCTGTAGCATCCGGCGGCTCCGGCGCCGATGATCAAGATATCCGTATTGTATATTTGTACTCCTAAATTCATACCGTTTATTCTCCAAGCTGTCAAAACAACGTTTTCAACTGCTTCTCAACCGTTTCCGGATTGAAATCTTTTTTATCGATCACAAGAGAGGGCTGCAAATGATAAATGTCGAAATCTTTCTTGATCCGATCAAAGCCTCCACCGGTAATATTCAACATTATCACATCATTCTTGCCGCACTTTTTATTTCTCACATAAGACATTAAAGAAGCCAACGCGATTCCGCCTTCGGGGCAAATGAGAGCGCCTTCGGTTTTTAGGAACAATTCCACGGCTTCCTTTGCTTCCTCGTTGGTAAAGGCATCCACTTCGCCTTCCGTATCCGTTAATATGTCGTAAAGCCCGCCCTTGACGGAATACGGCGGATTACGGTTGCTTAAAACGGTGGCCGCGATGTATTCCAATTTTTTATTCGCTTCTTCCGAGGTCATAGGCTCAACGGTTCTGCTTCTTTTCTTCCATGCATCCGCGATGGGTTGGAACGGTGCGTTTTGCGACAAAACAAGCTTCATCTTCTTCGGATCGTATTGTTTGGATTCGATCAGCTGCAAATTGCTTTCATAAGCCGCAATGGCTCCGGTTCCGCTTCCGATGGCTTGGAAATAAAGGTCCGGGATGGTTTCCGCAGCTTCCACGAAAGAAAACACGGTTGTTCCCATACCGGCGCGCCTTGCTACGTTCTTTGCACCGCCCTCATTGACAAAGCCCGGCAGCGAAGCGATGATTCCCGAAAGGGTTATGGCGTCCAAATAATCGGAATCCCCTCCTGCGGCAACAATGCGAATGCAAGGGTCAATAGGCTTTACCGACCAGATGGCGTTCATGTTTTTATACGGCACAACCATTACCAAAGGTATTTTATTCTCCGAACATACTTTTATGAATGCTCTTGCCGTGTTTCCGGCGGATGCAACCACCAGAACCTTGTCGCCGTTTTCCGGCAGTCTTGCGCATACCGTGTAGGCTTCCGTTTCCTTGAAGGTACCGGTTGTCATGTAGGCACCCTTTTCAGGCCAATATCCGTTGAAGGTGATATATAAAGATCGAAGATCCAAATATTCCGCCAAAGCTTTGCTTTTGTATGTAATCGGACTTGCCGATCCTTTTAGAATGCGGTTGATAGGAAGCCTTTCCGCATACCGATAAAGGCCGGGATATTGATCGTTAATTTTGAATTTTTCGGACTTGTACAAAGGTCTTAAAAGAGCGGCACTTTTTGCATTGGGATTGGAAAGAATATAGCCGTCGTCTATGATCCTTTCGAGGGTATCTAAGCATACGAGATGGTCGTGATAAAGCATTTTTTTGACTCCGTTCCTTTTTAATTTATACAATAACAAAAATAGAATCTTGCGTCAATGTTATGGAAAGCAGATAATTTATTTTAAGGTATTATTTACCTTTTTCATTGTAATTTCCGCTTTTCCATCCGAGCAAAAAAATCTTATTACCCATTATACTTCATTTTGAAGAAAATCAATATTAAATGTTCAAAATGAATTTCTTTTTTTATTTTATTCGATTGACATAAGAATTCCGGTAGCGATTAAATAAAAACTCCCTGCCGTCGGTTCGTTGCGGCAAGGAGTTGAAAATTTTCGTTAAGATTCAAAGGCTTACCATTCCGCTACGGAGTTGTCTTGGTTTCTCCATATGGGATTTTTCCATGTATGACCGATTTTCGCCATTTCTTTGACCTTTTCTTCGTTGATATCGATTCCCAAACCGGGTTTCTTCGGCAAGGAGACGTATCCGTCCTTGTAGCCGAATTCTCCGGGGTCCGTTAAATAATCCAACAAATCGGAACCTTGGTTGTAATGGATGCCTAAGCTTTGTTCTTGTATAAACGCGTTAATGGACATAAAATCCACCTGGAAACATGCCGCAAGAGCAATGGGACCTAAAGGACAATGAGGCGCTAAGGCCACATCGTAGGCTTCCGCCATGGCCGCAATTTTCCTTACTTCCGATATGCCTCCGGCATGACTTAAATCCGGTTGAATGATGTCCACATACCCGTCCTGAAGCATTTTCTTAAAATCCCAACGGGTATAGTTCCGTTCTCCGGTTGCAATGGGAGTTACCGTATGGTTTCGGAGGTCTTTGAAGGCTTCGTAGTTTTCAATCAGAACCGGCTCCTCAATGAACATTAAATGAAAAGGTTCCAGCTCCTTCATTAATATTCGAGCCATGGCCTTATGGATTCTACCGTGAAAATCGACGGCAATATCCAACTTATATCCCATCTTTTCGCGGATGGCCGCCACTCTTTTTACGCAGCCTTCCACTTTTTCAAAAGAATCGATCCATTCGGTATTGTCGGTTCCATTCATCTTTACGGCGTTGTAGCCTTCTTTGTAAGCTTTTTGCGCTTCTTCCGCCACGTTATCCGGCCGGTCTCCCCCGATCCAACGGTAAACCCGCATTTTGTCCCGGACCTTGCCGCCTAGCATCTCGTAAATCGGCATGTTATAATACTTTCCCTTGATATCCCACAAGGCTTGGTCGATACCGGACAAGGCGCTGGTCAGCACCGGACCGCCACGGTAAAATCCTCCTCGGTATAGCACCTGCCAAATGTCCTCGATGTCGCCGGCGGATCTTCCGATCACGTATTCTTTTAATTCATGAATACAGGCTTCCACCGTGTCGGCACGTCCTTCCACCACAGGCTCTCCCCAGCCTATGTAGCCGGATTGAGTCTCGATTTTCAAGAACAACCATCGAGGCGGAACCTTGTATGTCGTCATGCTCATAATTTTCACTTTTTAACACCTCCTCATTCCCTTCTCCATTATAGCCCACGATATTGATTTACGATCTTTACATAAGCTTTTGCCCTTTCACGAAGGACATCCCATTTTCCGTCGTTGATCACCGAGGAGCCTGCCAAAGAGCTTCCGATGCCCACGCCTTGGACGCCGGCATCCAAAAAGTCCTTCATATTTTTCACGTCCACACCGCCTACCGCAATCAAAGGAATATAGCCTAAGGGTCCCTGCAAATCCTTTATATATCTCGGACCTAAGGTCCCCGCCGGAAACAGCTTGACCATATGAGCGCCGCATCGATACGCAAACGCGATTTCCGTAGGGGTCATTGCTCCCGGAATCGACACCAATCCTTGTTTAACCGTTTGCCGGATAACGGCTTCGTCCGTATTCGGAGAAATGATGTAAGCGGCGCCGGCACCCTTCGCCCGATTCACCTGCTCCTCCGTCATCACCGTTCCCGCTCCTAAGTATATGCGATCTTCGAATGTTTTTTTCAATAAGCCGATTTGCCGAAGACTTTCCTTGATCCCTTCCTCGGAAGACTGGTCCAAAGTTACTTCGAACAAACGGATTCCCTCCTGCAGCATAATCTCCGTTGCTTGCAAGATTTGCTCGGTCCGTACTTTTCGGATTATGCATACGACTTTGTATTCTTTAATGGCATCAAGAACCTTCATAAGACTTACTCTCCTCGATACAAATACTTTTTTAAATCCACCTTGTCTCCCATAACTTCCACGTTTTCTTCCGTAAGGAGCTTCTTTTGAACCTCAAGGCCTCCGAAGGCAAAGGCACCCGTCAGCTTTCCGGAGGAAGATACCACACGATGGCATGGAATTTCCCGAGGGAACGGATTGTTATGCAATATATTGCCTACGGCGCGGGAAGCCTCGGGGCTTCCCGCTAAAATGGCGATTCTTTTGTAAGTAGATACATACCCTTTCGGAATTCTTTTTACCGCTTCATAAACCCTTCGGCTGAATTCAGGAATTCCTGCCATTATACTCGCTCCAATATACGATTGACTTTTGTTCGAAGGCGGACAATTGATCCGCTCCATCCAAAATACCGATTTCCACCCTCATTTCTTTCGTTTCACCGGGCTTTAGATAAGGCAGGATGCCTTCTTTTTTCAATTGGACACGGTTCGCCACCTTGGTATTCACCGGTTCGATGGCCAAAACGTATTCTTTATTCGCCGCCGATTTCCATTGGGAGATAAAAGGCAGTGCGTCTACATTGGCGGATATATAAAGACCTAAACCCTGTCCTAAGGAAGGATTCAAAACTCCTGCATAGCATCGGCCGTCCTCGTCTGCCGCCATGGTATGAAGAAAATTCTCTTCCGGGAAAAATTCCTGCGGAGGGTCGAATATTCGATGCTTGTCCATGTTCTTTACGGATTGCTCGTCGTATCCCCACACGCTTTTGGAGGACAAAACCAAGCGAGCGTTTTCGTCTAAAAGAGGAAAGCCTGCGTTAATGTGATACAAAATCAAAAACGGAGTTTCCTTCATACCGGCATTTTCCACTCGGTCGGTTATAACCAGCTTTCGTTCGCCGGCAACGCTCTTTATGTTCCTTCTTAAAATCAATTTGGATCCGAAAAAGACGGACTCCTGCATCACGCCTTCGAACTCCAGAATATAGTCGTCATTTTCCCAGCGGGACAAATCGTTAAAATTCTCCGCCGGAACGTAAGCGATGTCGCCGTGAAGGCCGTAGGATTCACCTTCATCCGTGCAAGGAGCACCTAAATTCTGCAGTCCGCAAGTGGTAACCAGTCCTGCAAAAAAACCTTTCATCCAATCGTTTCCGATACCGGTGTAGTAGGAAGGATGCACTTCTCCGGTTTCGCCTTGGTATACCAAATTGATGCCTTTGTAGGAGCACAACGATATATCCATGCAGCGGTCCGGCAAGACGGTGTAATGAAAACCGTTTCCGGCATTTACGTCCACGCCTCGTACTCCCTCGGCTTTGCCTTCGCTTAGCCGATATTTTCGACTTCCCGCTACCTGCCGGAAACGGCCGACATAATTTTCAATTTGCTCTCTTGTATATTTCTTTCCAAATATATCCACGATATTTAAAGAACTCCTTTCCCTTGTATTTTCCCTACAAGCTCTTAGCGGAATAATACCCCTACAAACCTTGTAAAGTCGTATACGTCGAATACCGGCTGTAAAAAGTCTTCATGGGCAAACGCATATCGATACGTCATCTGCCAGTATTCACGGGCGATTTTCATATCCTTTTCCGCTCTTGCCTTCAATGCTTTTGAAAGCAGCGTGATCAATTCTCCATGGTATAAAAGGTATTTCCAAGACAAGGCAATGGCTGGATTTTCATGACCGGTGTTTCTTTCCACGGTCTTTCTGAATTCTTGAACCAGACCCGGAACCTTATCCAATTTAATCGCCGCTTCTTGGTGGGCGGATTCGTCCTTTTCTCTTCGCATATAGACGGGATCAAACAAGCAAGATACTTCGGCCATGTAATCCAAGCATTCTTTCCAGTCCTCTCCGTATGCGCCTTTAAAGTATTCTTCCGCCAACAGGTCAAAGCTTAAGGATTTATCCCACAAAGTTTTTCCGTACAAATACATGGGAAATCCGGTGGGGAAATACGCTCTTTGTGTTTGGTCTTCAATAATGCCGTTTAAGCCCAACGCTTCAAGGTTCTTAATGTCATTGCTCAAGATCTTAGCCATGTCATAGTAGCCCGGATCGTTGTAGCAGTCTCTCCAGAAATGATACTCGAAGCACAAGCCGTCCCCGTCGAAATACCGGTACCATTGCTTTAAATAACCGATGTTTTCCTTCACGCTTTTCGGATGCGGCAGCTTGTTTCGAACATAAGGAACCAATTCCGCTCCTTCCGTATCCGGATCATAGGCTTGGCTATAGGTACGGGATATGGGAGCGAATAAAAGGAAGAATCGATCGGTATTCTTAATGGTTTCCTTCGCCGGAGGCCATATGGTATCCACGTATGAAATGAATACGATCTTGGTTTTTAATCCGGCTTGGTTCAAGCAATCGTCCAACCGATTGCATATCATCACCATAAAGTCCGAGGGGGTGGTGTCTGCACATAAAGGACATTCGCATTGGGAGTTCCAGCTGTCCGCAAGCCACAAATGGAGAAAATCCACTTCCGGATGGGCTTTGCAGTAGGCTAACATATCTTGAACGATTTTTTCTCTCACTTCGGGATTGCCGTAGCACAAGTTGCTGTTCATAGGCGAATTATGAACGACCGCCCTCTTGCCGTCGATCATGGCCAGCCACTTGTCCATTTTCTTTTGCACTTTTTCGGGAATTTCAGGAAAATACAGATTCCAAGGCGATACCAAATCGGTAGGAAGCCCTAACGCCTTCGCCGTCCACCCGTGTCCCATGTCGTGGTAATTCATACCTCTTTTCTTGATTTCCACCGCCACGGCGGTTTTGTATGCACGACATTCTCTCAAGGTTCGAGCCTCAGGTTTTTTAAAGGGGTTTCCGTAATGGGAGTACCACTTATTAAAGTATTCGTAGGGGT
>JAAYHZ010000017.1 GCA_012744235.1 Clostridiaceae bacterium | reverse complement strand
TGAATATTTCTGATCTAGTGGCAATAACAAACTAATAGTGTAATTCCAGTTTCATCCACAGTCCTAGGTATTCCTTAAGGGCTTGCTTTGTTGCGGCCTTCGCGGGTCTTTTTTATTTTCACACTAAAACCTCCCGGCTTTTTATTGTCTCTTCGTTAAGGTTTTTTCCAAAAAACCGAGCACGATATGTCCCGCCTTTAACATGGTAAATGCCTGCCATGCCGTTCCAAAAAGAAGGCAAAACAGGTGTATATAAAGACCTTTGTATGCCAATAAGTTTCCTACAATTATATATATGCATACCACAATTATCGATCTTCTTTTTAGCTTTTTGATTTTCTCCGGTTTGGTAATCGGTTTATTCGGACTGTCTACCGGGGCTTTGGCAATAACGACCCAAAGTGCAAGCAGCAAAAGAATATCGGTTAAGACATATACAAAGACAGGATCCGCGTTTTGTACCCCTATCAGCTTAAATACCGTAGGCATCAAAACGCTTATTACCACTCCCGTAAGGCTGCAAATCCAAATCGATGACAAATGAGCACCGCCTGCATTGATTCTTAAGATGCTTACGGAAAAACTTAAAATCAAAGATGCATACAAAGTGCCCAGTAAAGAAGAAAAAACGAGAATCAAAATCATTACGAAAACAAATTGAATAATGGCCAAAAGCCCGTAAATAATGACTTCTTTTTGATCTTGATCCGCCTTAATTGCCTCGGCGATCTTTTCTCCTAAATTTTCGGCCAGCTTATACATCTTTCCTCTTCCTCATGAACTTAAAGTAATAAACAAGAAATACTTGAACCGCAAGAATGATGGTTGACGGAATCGTGTATACCATTCGGGTGTTTGAATCCTTCAAAATCAATTCCATCTTTTCGGGGAATAATAAGTGGATCGATAAAAAATTCAACGCTTCCGATATAATTAAAAACAGTACCAACATCAAAGTACCGTTAATAACCTTGGTAAGCGGAATTTTTGCAATAAGATTAAAAATGACCACCAAAACGGCCATGGTGATGAGTAAGCTCATGCCGTATCCTGTCATCTGAAGAACGGACCGAGATATAAAAGTAACGATCATTAAGATCGCCCAAAGTAAAAGCATTTCACCGGTTTTCGGCCTCTTTATATCGCAAAAATAATAAACGCACAAAGCGGCAAGAATTGATTCCGGCGCTCCTTTTACAAGTATTTCCCAAACACTAGTTTCCATTCCCTACTTCCCCCCGCAATATCTGTTATTTAATAAAACAATCATATTATAAAAAACGATCACAAAATATGCTTTCATTATAATATCGCCGATACTCATTACACAATAACCAAAATCAAATATGTCACCTAAAAAATTCATTTTGGTTTGTTCACTCATACCGATATGTATGGCCCCCGGCGCGGAGAAAGTAGCTTCATTCGAAAAACCGGTCAAGTTGGAAAAGGTAAACTTAACCGGCATTTTGCCCCCGTTCGCATTCATTACCAATTTATTTAACAATGTTCCGACCAAGACCAAGCCGCATCCGAATATTGCCGATCGGTAAAGCTTAAAATAAAAAACCGGTAATATCAAATACAAGAAAAACCCGGTTTTTAAAATTCCGGCGTACCGGATTACGTCAAGGTTACCCTTTGCCGACAGGTATTGAAAAACCCAAAAAACAATTTCCAATGCCAAGAACGGATAAATTATGAAACTTCTAAAAATAACAAAAGGCTTGTATCCTTTAATCCAAGCAATAACAAATGCAGCTATTAAAAAAGGTAACAATTTAATGTGCCTCCGCAAGTTCAATATTGGCATGCTCCGAAGCCGTTAACAAAAACTCCAAGAATTGATCCGTCAATTCAGGATCAAAATGTTTTCCTTTGCACCGTTTTATTTCTTCGACGGCTTCCTCAAAGGATAATTTCTTTTTGTATGGACGGTCATTGGTCATGGCATCGAAGCTATCGATAATCGTAAGCAAACGAGCCTCTTTGCATATTTGCTCGCCTGCCAAGCCGTCCGGATAACCGGTACCGTCATAACGCTCGTGATGCTGCCTTACAATCGGTATGATTTCCGGATCGTATCCTAATTCCGATATGATTCTTGCGCCCCATTCGGGATGCTTCTGCAGCATTTGGAATTCTTCGTCGGTCAATTTGGTTGATTTCATTAATACGCGAGAAGGAATATTGATTTTACCGATATCGTGCATATACGCTGCAAAAATCATTACTTTTTTGGTGTATTCATCGTATCCTGCCCACTCGGCAAAGCTCTTCATGTAATTGACAACGTTTTCGATGTGATTGTATGTAAATTCGTCTCGGGTATTAATGACCGTAATTAACGTCCTTATGGCCGTAAACATTTCGCTTGTATATTTATCGTCGTTATCTATGTTTTCAAATATGTTTTCATATTTTCGAACCTGGTTCTTGTCCATAAATTTCGCACGATACAATGCTATATCCGCAAAGCGAACCAGCTCGTCCACGGACTTCGCTTCATCGCTCATTTTTGCAACGCCAATGGATACCGTCAATTTCTTTTCAGGCAAATATTCCTCTCCGTAGAATTTCGTAGATTTCACTTGGTCGCAAATTTTATGAGCGATTTCCATGGCTTGATTTTCGGTGAAAGGCCCGGTTATGGCAAACTCGTCTCCGCCTTGCCTGCAAACAATGCCGTTTTGAGCATTTTCCGTAAAGATATTGGCAAATTGGACTAGAATGTCATCGCCTTGGACGTGTCCGTGGTATTCGTTATAGGTCTTGAAATTATCAATATCTATTAATATTAAAGCTAAGGGAGTATTGTCATGATGGTAATGCTGGATCTTGTCTTCAAGATAAGAGATCAGATATCGATGGTTATAAACGCCCGTCAAACCGTCTTTTTCCGCCAAATCCTTTAAAATACCGATATATTTTTCTTTTTCATTTAAGTAATATCCGATTATGTAAGAGGTTAAAACAAGCTCCAAAGCAAAGAGAATGTTTCCCTCCATCATGACCTCGGTGGCCGTTTTAAAATGCGATTGGGCAAGGGTATATATCTGTCTCTT
>JAAYHZ010000140.1 GCA_012744235.1 Clostridiaceae bacterium | reverse complement strand
TTTAGAATCTATGGAAAAGCTTACACAGGCTAATGGGTTTTCATTAGCTCCGATTGCTATCTTACATAAATGAAACGAAGGGAAGATAAAGTAGAAATCATTTTACACCACTTGACAAGACACTATCCAAATATATTCTTGCCAGCTTTCAAATCGGTCGAAGCTTTAAAGATGTCTTGGTTGTGTTGACGATTATGATCGGATCGGCTCTTTTAAGCTTTTTATTCGCCGATTGGTATAACAACATTTATGTACCGATATCCAATAACAAATTCGAACCTACATTGACCTGAAGCTGTTTCAAAAAGCAAAATCCGTCGATTTATCCTGCTACGACGATTCGAACTTTTACAATACATACGTAAGGGCCATGGATTCCGCTGAAAAAAAGGTTTTGGATGTTTTGAATATATTGGTTAGCATCGGAACATCTGTTATCGTTTTAATTAGCCTTTTGGCGATCATAACGGTAATGGATCCCGTTCTTTTGGTGTTTTCCGTTATGCCCGTCTTGTTTTCTCTTCCTTTAAGCATGATACGAAACAATTTTAATTACAAGATGGAGAATGATCTTGTTTTGGACAACAGGAAAGTGAATTATGTGAAAAAGATCTATTACGAAAAAAATTACGCTAAAGATCTTCGAATGACGAAAATCGGCAACGTGCTTTCGGACCGGTTTCGGCAATCCGTTGAAAATCTATCGAATCTTCAGAGAAAGTACGGAAAGAAAAAATGGTTTTTGGGCTTTTGGGAAACCTTTAATCAGTTGATCATCGTTATATACGTCTCTTATGTCTACTTAATTTATAACATCTTGGTTGTACGGAAATTTTCGATCGGGGACTTTTCCGCAATGTTCAGTGCCGTTCGAAACGTGGATATGAATTTAAGAAGATTGATGCAATTAATACCCCAGATTCAAAATAACGGCTTGTATATCGATAATTTCTTGATGCTGATGAATTATGAAAATAAAGTGACGGACGGACCCGTCGAAATCAAAATAGATGCCTTGAAGGAATATTCGTTGGAATTAAAGAACGTATCCTTTCGGTACTCACCAAACGGTGAAGAAGTGCTTCGCAATGTGGATATGAGAATAAAAGCGGGAGAAAAAATCGCTTTGGTGGGTCATAACGGAGCCGGAAAGACGACACTTGTAAAGCTTCTTCTTCGGTTTTACGATCCGGATTCCGGTGAACTTTACTTCAACGGAAAAAACATCAAGGATTACAACTTGGAATCTTATCGGAATCTTTTCGGTACGGTGTTTCAAGACTTTCAAATCTATTCTTTTTCCGCAATGGAGAATATATTGATGGACCGTTCTTGCGATGAATACCGCAAAGATGTGAAAGAAATATTGGAATTGATCAAAGTATCCGTAGACCCGGATAACGCCTTGTCAAAGGAATTCGACAAAGAAGGTATCGTCCTGTCCGGCGGCCAATCCCAAAAGATTGCCATTGCCCGAGCATTAATCCAAGATTCTCCCGTGTTGATTCTTGACGAGCCGTCAAGTTCATTGGATCCTATAAGCGAATACGAGATGAATCAATATTTATTCGAGCTGGCGAAGGATAAAACCGTTATTTTCATATCCCACAGGCTGTCCACGACGGTGATGGCGGATCGAATCTATTTGTTGGAAAACGGTGAAATAATCGAGGTCGGCTCCCACAGCGAGCTTTTGAATAGATACGGTAAATATGCAGATATGTTTCATAAACAGGCGGAAAAATATATAGACAACCGAAATGCAAAAGATGATTGAACTTGTTGAAATAACTGCGTTTTGATACATAGGCCGCGTTCTATAGGGTAAAAGATTTTATGTGAAATGTTTGACAGGCTGTATAATTATGATTATAATCTTCGTATGAACTAACGGAGGTACCTTTTAATGGAATGTATAAAGCATCTAAAGAACGTGGATCCCGAGATCTACTTAGCGATAAATAACGAAATCAAAAGACAAGAAGAAAATATTGAATTGATTGCATCCGAAAACTTTGTCAGCCCCGCGGTATTGGAAGCCATGGGTTCGCCTTTGACCAACAAATACGCGGAAGGTTATCCCGGTAAAAGATATTACGGCGGATGCGAACATGTGGATGTAGCCGAGAGCTTGGCAATCGAAAGAGCAAAGCAGTTGTTCGGTGCGGAACATGTGAATGTGCAGCCTCATTCCGGCGCCCAAGCCAACACCGCCGTTTATTTTGCCGTGTTAGAGCCCGGAGACACCATATTAGGTATGAACTTATCTCACGGCGGACACTTGACCCACGGTATGGCAAAGAACATATCGGGTAAATACTATAAGGTGGCGGCTTACGGTGTCAGCCCGCACGATATGCGAATCGATTACGATGAAGTAAGAAGAGTTGCAATCGAAAGCAAGCCGAAAATCATCGTAGCGGGAGCCAGTGCATATCCTCGGATTATCGATTTTAAAGCCTTCAGTGAAATCGCAAAAGAAGTAGGCGCTTACTTAATGGTGGATATGGCCCACATCGCCGGTTTGGTAGCCGCAGGCCTTCATCCGAGTCCGGTGCCTTACGCCGATTTCGTAACCACGACGACCCATAAAACCTTAAGAGGTCCGAGAGGCGGTATGATTCTCTGTAAGCAAGAATATGCAAAAATCATTGACAGTGCGGTATTCCCGGGTACCCAAGGAGGACCTTTGATGCACATTATCGCCGCAAAGGCGGTCGCTTTCAAAGAAGCCCTTTCCGAAGAATTCAAAGAATATCAAAAACAAATCGTGAAAAATGCCGCAGCGCTTGCGAAAGCCATGACGGAAAAAGGATTTGACATCATATCCGGCGGAACCGACAATCATTTGATGCTGGTGGATCTTACCAACATGAACATAACGGGGAAGGAAGCACAGCTGCTTTTGGATGAAGTCCATATCACCGTAAACAAGAACGGAATTCCGTATGATAAATTAAGCCCCTTCATCACGAGCGGTATCCGTATCGGAACCCCTGCCGTTACCACGAGAGGTATGAAAGAAGAGGATATGGCGGAGATTGCGGATTTGATTTATCTGGCGATAACCGATTTTGAAAAGAATAAGGATCTTGTAATGAAGAGAGTATCCGAGTTGACAAAGAAATATCCTTTGTACAAAAAAGATTAATTATAGCTCCTGACTATAAATTGCCGAGAGCAACGAAATTGCTTCTCGGCTTTTATATTTTTCCCCCTTTTTATGATGAAACATCGCTCCTGTGGTATAATAATCCATAGCAAAAGAGGGAAAGTGAAGTTTTATGAGCAGAAAAGAACCGTTGGCATATCGAATGAGGCCGAGAACACTGGAAGAATTCGTCGGTCAAGAGCATATTGTAGGGAAAGGAAAGCTGTTATACCGCATGATTTCCGCGGATCGGTTATCCTCCATTATCCTGTACGGTCCTCCGGGAACCGGAAAAACTTCTCTTGCCCAAATCATCGCGAATACGACGAAATCCGGTTTCGCAAAATTAAATGCGGTAACCTCCGGAGTGGCGGACATCAAAAGAGTCGTCAGCGATACGCAAAACTCCATTTTAAACCCCCAAGGCAGAACCGTTTTGTTTGTGTATGAAATTCATCGCTTTAACAAAGCCCAGCAAGACGCCTTAATGCCGTATGTGGAAGACGGCACCATCGTTTTAATCGGCGCCACAACGGAGAACCCTTACTTTGAGGTGAACAAAGCGTTGATATCCCGATCTACGGTTTTTATGCTGGAGCCGTTAAAATCGGAGCATATTAAAAAAATCATGACCAACGCCTTAACCGACAACGAAAGGGGCTTAGGCAATTACAATCTCGTGTTGGAGGATAAAGTTTTGGACTTTTTGGCGGAAACCGGCGGGGGAGATGTTCGTATAGCGCTCAATGCGCTGGAGTTGGCCGTGTTAACAACGCCGCCGGATTCCGAGGGCGTCATCCGCATCACTTTGGAAATTGCACAGGATTGTGTCCAAAAGAAAGCCCTTCGATTCGACAAAAAAGGCGAGAACCATTATGACAATATCAGCGCTTTTATCAAATCCATGCGAGGCAGCGATCCGGATGCGGCGGTTTTCTATCTGGCACGAGCTTTGTATGCCGGAGAGAGCCCGGACTTTTTAGCCCGTAGAATCATGATCTGCGCATCGGAGGACGTGGGCATGGCCAATCCGAGAGCCTTGGAGATCGCGGTAGCGGCGGCCCAAGGGGTGCATATGATCGGGATGCCGGAGGCCAGGATCCTCTTGTCCCAGGCGGCGATTGCCGTCGCCGTGAGCCCCAAATCCAACGCCTCCTATATGGCCATCGACAAAGCTTTAAACGATGTTGCCACCAAGGACACCGGAGAGGTACCCATGCATCTTCGAAACGCACCGGTCGACGGAATGTCCGCCTTAGGCTACGGGGTCGGATACAAGTATGCCCATTCCTATGAAGGCGGTTACGTGGAGCAGGATTATTTGCCGGAGAAAATGAAGGGGACCGTCTATTATGAACCCACGGAATACGGGAACGAGAAAAACATTAAGAGTTTAATGGAGGAAAGAAGAAAAAGATGGCGAAAAGAATAACGGCTTGGGTATTGCTGATCGGTTTTTTATTGTTAATTATGAATCTTTTTTGGTGGCGATTTGCCCCGGAGCTGTCCTTGACCGTCTACATCGTAATTCTTTTATACGGGTTGTTCTCAAAGAAACTTGTAAAGAGCGACGATGACCAAAATGACGACCAAACTCGGTAACCGGTGTTATTGACAATGCGATATGAGTGTGAAATAATGATACAATTAAAAGTAAATGAAGATTATAAATAAGAAGGTAATCTTTGTATATAATATTATGAACTGTACGAGGAGGTAGCCCTTGTGAAGAGTATATTTAGATAATGCAGCAACCACGCGCGTTAAGGAAAAAGTAGTTGAAAGCATGCTGCCCTATTTTACGGATATATACGGAAACCCGTCTTCGGTGCATTCCATAGGCCGTGACGCAAAGCGCGTTATCGATACGGAAAGAGCAAAAATAGCGGAAATCTTAGGAGCAAAACCGAGAGAGATTTTCTTTACCGCATCGGGAAGCGAAGCGGACAACTGGGCTATAAAAGGAGTTGCAGCAGCCAATCGAAAAAAAGGTAATCATATTATTACGACATCCATCGAGCATCATGCCGTTCTTCATACATGTCAATATTTAGAAAGGCAAGGTTTTGAAGTTACGTATCTTCCCGTAGATTCTTACGGAAAGGTATCGATAGAGGACGTGGAAAAGGCCGTAAGGAAAGACACGATTTTGATCAGCATTATGCATGCCAACAACGAAATCGGTACCATACAACCTATAGCGGAAATCGGAGAGCTTGCAAAAAGCAAAGGCATCCCGTTCCACACCGACGCGGTACAGACAACAGGGACGATTCCGGTCAATGTAAAAGACCTCAACGTGGACATGCTGTCCTTGTCCGCACATAAGTTTCACGGTCCGAAAGGAATTGGCGTGCTTTATGCTCGTAACGGAAGAATCGGAGACAATCTGATCCACGGCGGAGCACAGGAAGCCAACAAACGTGCAGGAACCGAAAACATCCCCTATATCGTGGGAATGTCGACGGCACTGCAGTTAGCCGTAGAAAACATGGAAGAGAATCGGAAAAAAGTTCAAATGCTTCGGGACGACATTATTTCCTTCGTTTTGAATAATATCGATCACGTACGCTTGAACGGACATCCTACGGACAGACTGCCCGGAAACGCCAATTTCTCCTTTAACTATATCGAAGGAGAATCCCTGCTGTTAATGCTGGATATGAAGGGAATCTGCGCATCCAGCGGATCCGCATGCACATCCGGGTCCTTGGATCCTTCCCATGTATTGCTGGCAATCGGATTGTCCCATGAGGTGGCGCACGGCTCCGTAAGGTTTTCGTTATCCGACGAGAATACCCAAGAGGACGTGGACTATTTGAAAGAAGCGCTGCCCGGTATTGTAAAAACTTTAAGAAATATTTCACCGTTGTATAACGGCAGAAAGGAAGGTAATAATCATGTATAGTGAAGTCGTTATGGATCACTTTGCAAATCCGAGAAACGTCGGAGTTATAGAGAATCCGGATGGCGTCGGCCAAGTAGGCAATGCGAAATGCGGCGACATCATGAAAATATATTTAAAGATCGAAAACGAAACCATCGTTGACGTGAAGTTTCAAACCTTCGGATGCGCTGCAGCCATCGCAAGCAGCAGTATGGCGACGGAAATGATAAAAGGAAAATCGGTAGACGAGGCTTTGGCCATTACGAACAAAGCGGTTCTTGAAGCTTTGCAAGGTCTGCCGCCTGCCAAAATCCACTGCTCGCTGTTAGCCGAAGAAGCCATTCATGCCGCCATCATGGATTACCGTTTAAAGACGGGAGGATCCGTCGATAACATTCGAAAATGCGACGGATGCTGCAATGCATGCGATATCGAGCACGACCACGTCGTGTAGAATAGACTATTTTAACGTATCGCGAAACCGAATAATATAATCCACACGCCATGGAGATGGGACGGGAGTTCTCTTGAAAAAGAAAGTCGTAAGCATACTTCTTATACTGATATTCACGTTGTTGACGGCGGTTTACGTGATTAAAAGCGAGGATCCTGCCGCATTAAGCAGTATGCCGGCGAATATCAAGTACGGGTACTTTTCGGCAGCCATAGCATTAATGGTCATATATTGGTTGTTTGACGGATTTTTACTGATGAAGCTGGTCGAATCCGTTTCCCGAAAGATCGTTTTTAAACACTCCTTTCACATCTCCATGGCGGTTCAATTTTTTAATGCCGCTACTCCTTTTGCGGGAGGAGGGCAGCCGGTAGCCGTATATCTTTTAAAAAGAAAAGGGCTGACCTACGGAGAATCCACCGCTGTTGTGGTTATCAAATCCTTAGTATGGCAAGGAACTCTTCTGGCCATTACCGTTTTTACTTTAATTCTCAACTTTGGCTATTTAACAAAGAATATCGCCGGCTTCTTTCCCTTGTTTGTCATCGGCGTCGTAACCAATCTTGCTTTAATCCTGTTTTACTGTATGTTTTTTAGCAGGTCTTTGATGACGAAAATCATGAACGGGTTATGCAATATTTTAAGTAAAACAAGGTTAAGAAAAAGCATCGTCAAAATGAAAGAAAACTTAAATCGAGAAATCGCTCTCATGGCCTCCGCTTTAAAAAAGTTGAGAGAACATAAAAAGGAATGGGCGGAGCTTTTGCTTGCCACTTGTGTTCAAATCACGGCCTTTTGTTCGGTCCTTTATTTCATCCAAGCGGCATGCGAGCCTTCCGTTTCCGATTTTTTCGATTTGCTGACTTCTCAAACCATGGTCACCATGATTTCCGGTTTAATTCCGTCACCCGGTGCCGCCGGAGGAGCCGAGGGAATAGGGTATATCTTTTTTAAAAGGTTCTTCAAACCGACTTCCATATTAGCGGCCGTATTGATTTGGAGGTTTATTACCTACTATTTAAACCTTCTTATCGGCGGAGTCTTCTGCCTGATCAACAAGGACAGACCCCTAAAGCTAAAAAAACGGGCCGAATCGACGGCGAACAAGGGAGCAAATTGATATTGTATGCCTCGGTTATTCGGTGTATAATTGCTAATGTGTGGATTATCCATAGCTTTTTATCACAAGAAAGGAAGCAATATGAAGAACGGGAAAAACGGATGGATATTACTCCTTCTGATTATTGTTCTGTCTTTGGCAGGGGGATTTTTAGGCGAACTGTTATCGCAGTACAAATTTTTTTCTTGGATGAGTTTAGGGGGAAGAAACGGGTATATTACACTGTTTGATTTAAACTTCACCCCCTTGATCGATTTTCATTTGATTCGGTTTAGCTTCGGATTAACCATGAGAATCAATGCAGGGAGTATTATCGGAGCCATTTTGGCCATTATTTTGTATCGGTAACAAAAAGGAGGACACTTGAAGGAACATTTGATTTTAGCATCCGAGTCTCCGAGAAGAAAAGAGCTGCTTGAAAGTGTCGGATGCCGGTTTGATGTGATTCCCTCTGATACGGATGAAAGCAAAGTCAGATGGGATCGGGAAAATCCTGCAAATTACGCAATGGAATTGGCTTTATTAAAAGCGGAACACGTAGCCGGTTTGCATCCGGATCGTTTTGTAATTGCCGCCGATACCATTGTGGTTTTGGATCGAATGATCTACGGCAAACCGAAGAACCGTGGACATGCTCGGGAAATGTTAAAAAGTTTGTCGGGAAAATGCCACAAGGTCATAACCGGTGTATGCATAATGAAGAAAGACGAAAATATTCAATTGGTTGACCATCGATGCACCGATGTGTGGTTTGACCGTTTATCGGATAAAAAAATTGAAAGCTATCTTGATACCGAAGAATACAAGGACAAAGCCGGTGCATATGGTATTCAAGATAAAGGTGCTTTGCTTGTTAAAAGGATCGAAGGCTGTTTTTTTAACGTGATGGGCTTGCCCGTCAACTTACTCGAAGAAATGTTTAATAAGTTGGGAAGAAGTTTTTTGGATGATGCGAAATAGGTTGGAATGATTAGGGACACCGGCAAAATTAACGGATGCAGATTGAAAGGAGACCTTCATGGCTAGAGATATCGGAATTGATTTGGGAACGGCCAATACCTTGGTATATATGAAAGGAAAGGGGATCGTTGTCGACGAGCCTACGGTAGTGGCAAAAGACAAGAAAACCGATAAAATTATTGCGGTTGGCAGCGAAGCCAAGGAAATGCTGGGGCGCACACCGGGACGAATTATCGCCACCAAGCCCTTAAGCGGCGGAGTCATTGCCGACTATACCATTGCAAGCGCTTTGATCGACTACTTTCTTAACAAAGCAATACGAAAATATCCTTTTTCAAAAACTCGGGTGGTTATCAGTGTACCGACATGCGCATCCAAGGTGGAAAGACAAGCCGTTAAAGACGCCACTTACGCAGCCGGAGCCAAAAGCGTATTTTTAATTGAAGAATGTAAGGCCTCCGCCATAGGAGCAGGGCTGCCCGTAGCGTCGCCTACGGGGAACATGATTGTGGATATCGGAGGGGGGACTACCGATATCGCCGTAATATCCTTAGGAGGGATTGTGGTTTCCCGATCCATCAACGTTGCGGGAAACACTATTGATGCGGCTATTGCCGACTATGTAAAGAGAAAATACAATGTAGCAATCGGGGAAAGAACGGCGGAGAATATTAAGATCCAAATCGGCTATGCCGACATGAATCATGAGGAACAAAAAAGGGTCTTCAGCGGTATGAGCATTTTCGAAGGACTTCCTCAGCAAATCGAGTTGTCTTCTTACGATATTGTGGAACCGATACGCCAGCAGGTGGATTTGATCGTGGAAGCCATCAAGTCCGTCATTGAAAACACGCCTCCGGAGCTTTTAGCCGACGTGATGACGGACGGCATTATGCTGGCAGGCGGCGGTGCGTATTTGAGAAACATCGCCGATGTCATCAGTCAGGAAACGACCATGCCGGTACGGATAGCGGAAGATCCGTTACGTTGCGTTGCTGTCGGTGCAGGCAAGGTGTTGGAGGAAATTAAAGTCTTGGAAAGCAGCTTATTGGAATAATAACGAATGTTCGTCTGCCGGTACGAATAACGGAGGATTGGAATTGAAAAAAATATTTGGAAATCGAATAGTATTGAGTATCCTTGCCGTTATCCTTTCGTTGGTGGTTATTGGAATCACGACGAATCCCGCTAGCAATCTCCAGGCTTTAAGAAACATCG
>JAAYHZ010000016.1 GCA_012744235.1 Clostridiaceae bacterium | reverse complement strand
ATATATAATTGTTACGGTGAAAAAATTATTATACAAAGAACCGCAAGACCTTTTGTGAAGGAGAAGGAATTTATGAATTTTTTACAAACCATGATTGAAAAGGCTAAAAAGAATAAAAAAACCATTGTGCTTCCCGAAAGCTATGATATTCGAGTACTGAAAGCGGCTTCGGAAGTACTAAGACAAGAGATAGCCAACGTTATACTGATCGGCAGCGAAGAAGAAATTAAAAAGGCAGCCGTAGACCTGGACATATCCAAAGCAAGAATCATTAAACCGGAAGCTTTTGAACGATTCGACGAATATGCCGATTCTTTTTTTGAGATGAGAAAGAAAAAAGGAATCACCGTGGAAGAAGCAAGAGAAACCATGAAAGATCCCCTTTATTTTGGAGTTATGTTGGTCAAAATGAACGAAGCGGACGGAATGGTTGCCGGAGCCGTCAACTCAACGGCCAATACGCTGCGCCCCGCGTTGCAGATTTTAAAAACCGCACCCGGAACCAAATTGGTATCTTCATTCTTTGTGATGTCCGTCCCCAATTGCGAATACGGCTTAGACGGAACATTCATATTCTCGGACTGCGGACTGGTGGAAAATCCGGATGCCGACCAATTGTCCGAAATCGCGTTATCCTCGGCAAAGACCTTCCGCCAGTTGATGGATGCGGAACCTGTCGTAGCCATGTTGTCTTATTCGACTTACGGAAGTGCAAAAAGCGAATTAACGGAAAAAGTTATCGAAGCTACTCGGTTGGCGAAGCAAAAAGCGCCGGACCTTTTGGTAGACGGAGAGCTGCAGGGTGATGCGGCATTGATTCCGTCGGTAGCCAAAAGCAAAGCTCCCGGCAGCAACGTAGCCGGAAAAGCCAACGTTTTGATTTTCCCGGATATTGATGCCGGTAATATCTGCTACAAATTGGTACAAAGATTGGCAAAAGCGGAAGCATACGGCCCCGTTACCCAAGGAATCGCAAAGCCGGTTAACGACTTGTCCAGAGGATGTACGGCGGAAGATATCGTAGGAGTCGTAGCCATCACTTGCGTGCAAGCGAACAGGCAATAAGTAGGAAAATATGAGAAAGGAAAGTATGAACGTTAAGTTTTTCGATTCATACGAGGGAGATTGAGATGCTTGTTTTAGTTATTAATTCCGGAAGTTCTTCTTTAAAATATCAATTAATCGATATGGATACGGAAAAGGTCTTGGCAAAAGGCAACTGTGAGCGTATCGGCTTGGATAAGCCTTTTATCAAGCACACGAAAAACGATAGTCCCCAAGTCATCATCGAGACGGATTTAAGCGACCATACAAAAGCCATGGGTGCCGTCATTTCCATATTGACCGGCAAAGAACACGGTGTTATAACCGACATGAATCAAATATCCGTGGTCGGCCACCGCGTGGTACACGGCGGAGAACGCTTTACCCGGTCCGTGATTATCGACGAAGAGGTTATCAAGCAAATCGAAGCTTGTTACGATATCGCCCCCTTGCACAATCCTCCGGGAATCGCCGGAATCAAGGCTTGTAAAACCATTATGCCGAATACGCCGATGGTTGCGGTATTCGACACGGCCTTCCACCAGACGGTACCGAAGCATGCCTATTTGTATGCCCTGCCTTATGAAATATATGAAACCTATCGAATCCGTAAATACGGTTTTCACGGAACGTCTCATAGATACGTGGCCGAAAGAGCCGCGCAATTAATGGGCAGAAACATCGAGGAGCTGAATATCGTTACTTGTCACTTGGGTAACGGATCCAGCATCTGTGCCGTAAAAGGCGGCAAATCCATCGATACCACCATGGGATTTACGCCCTTGGCCGGCTTGGTAATGGGAACAAGATGCGGTGACATCGACCCGGCTATCGTTACCTTTATCATGAAGAAAATGAACATGACGGCGGATGAAGCGGACGATTACATGAACAAACATTCCGGAATGTTAGGAATTACCGGTATCAGCAGCGATTTTCGCGATATTTTGAAAGCGGAAGAGGAAGGAAACGATAGAGCGAGAATTGCCCTTGATATGTTCTGCTATCGTGTTCAAAACTATATCGCTCAGTACGCAGGCGTAATGGGCGGCCTCGATGCCGTCGTATTTACGGCCGGTGTAGGCGAAAACAATCCTTTCATTCGCACTCGTTCTACGGCAAACTTGAAATTTTTGGGTATTGATATCGATGAAGCGAAGAACAATACGAAAGCCGCTGAAATCGACATCTCGACGGAAACAGCCAAGGTTCGAACCTTTGTCATCGCTACCAACGAAGAATTGGCCATTGCAAGAGAATGCAAGTCTTTATTGTCTTAACACAACAAAATCCATAGAGGGACAGGTTAAATCCCTGTCTCTTTTTTTATGCTTTCAAAAGTCCTTCTGATTCCAAAAACAGGCATTGCTTGATTTCGATTCTTTGGAATGTATATAATAGAACAATATGAAAAAGACAAAAGTAAAACCGATCGGGTTTTTCGTTTTGTATAATTTGATACCAAATTGTCTATGATGAAGGTAGCGGATTTGCTATAATAAACCATAGAATATGACGGAAATATCGGTGTGGAAGGTTATTGTGGAGAAGGATGAGCAGCTTTTTTTTGAGGAAAAACAGAACAATAAAGACAGAGCATTTACCGGATCATATCGCATTTATAATGGACGGCAACGGCCGTTGGGCAAGAAGAAGAGGTCTTCCGAGAAGCGTAGGCCATCGGGAAGGCTCCTATACTTTGAGGCGTATAGCCAAGGAGTGCAGTAAAATAGGCATAAAATATTTATCGGTTTTTGCTTTGTCTACGGAAAACTGGTCTCGACCGAAGGAAGAAATCAACGGCCTGTTGGATTTGCTGCGGGAATTTGTGAAGTCTGCCGATAAAGAAATCGCGGAGAACAATATTCGCATCCGATTTGCCATGTCAAAAGACCGATTGCCGGAAGACATTTTGCAGGAAATCGACCGTCTTGTGGAAAAAACGAAGAATATCGAAGGTATGCAATTAATCATTGCCTTGAATTACGGTGGTAAAGACGAAATTTTAAACGCTGCGAAAGGAATCGCGCGGGATGTGGCGGCGAAAAAAATAAGGGAAGAAGACATCGACCAAGATCTGTTTCGTAATTATTTATATCTTCCCGATGTGCCGGACCCGGATTTGATTATAAGGCCGTCCGGAGAGAAAAGAATCAGTAATTTCTATTTGTGGCAGGCGGCTTATTCCGAATTCTGGTATTCCGATGTTCTTTGGCCGGATTTTAATAAAAAACATCTGTACAAGGCATTGGAGGATTATAAAAGAAGAGAAAGAAGATATGGAGGAATTAAATGAAAGTCAGAATCATTAGTTCGTTGGTTGCAAGCGCTCTGTTGTTTTTTGTCATGTTCATGCCTCTGTGGGTGTTTTTGATCGCATTGACTTGTGTTGCCGTGATCGCCGTTTTGGAATACATGGGCTCCGTCCGATTAAAGGGATACAATGTTTCCCTGTGGCCGATCACCGTTTCCGCAGGACTTGCCGTACCGCTGTGGATCTGTTTGCTATACCTTGTACATAGGATCGGTATAAGCAGTGAAGCATTGATTCTCATATGGGTGATCATAACGTTTTTGGCTTCCGCCGCAACATGCATATTTACGAATATGAAATACACATTTAGCGATATGGCCATAACGGTATTCGGCTTATTATACGTTCTCTTGCCGTTAACCCTTTTGGTACGGATCCGAAGCGAACAGCATGGCTTTTACCTGATCTGGCTGGTTTTTTTAGGAGCATGGGTAACGGATATTTCGGCCTATTTTGCGGGAACCTTTTTCGGACAGCATAAATTGATTCCCGCGATCAGCTCCAAAAAAACCGTAGAAGGCTTTATCGGGGGAATATTGGGTTGCATGCTTGCCATTGTCATTTACGGTATGTGGATGCAGACAAAGAATGTTTGGATTTCTTGGTATTCCTATGTATTCTTAGGTGCCGTATTGGGATTTGTTTCCCAATCGGGAGATTGGTTTGCATCCTGCATTAAGCGGTATTTGGAAATTAAGGATTTCGGAAAAATCATGCCCGGACACGGCGGCGTTTTGGACCGATTTGACAGCATCCTTTTTGCCGCGCCTTTCGTCTTTATCTTTATATTACTATTTTAATCGAGGTGAAATTTTGATCGAATACATTTCCATACTCGGTTCCACCGGCTCCATCGGAACACAAACCCTGGAAGTGGCCGAATCCTTAGGTATTAAAATCGTCGGCTTGGCGGCTTTAAAAAACGTTTCTTTGATGGAGGAGCAAGCGCGAAGGTTCAAACCGGAATATGTGGCTTTGCATGACGAAGAAAAAGCAAAGGAATTGAAATTACGTTTGGCGGATACATCCGTTAAGGTAGACGGGGGTTTAGAAGGGGTTTGCCGGGTGGCGGCTTTGGAAAAAAGCCGTAGGGTCGTAGCCGGTATTGTGGGTATCGACGGACTATTGCCTACGGTATCCGCTATCGAAGCCGGTAAAGACATTTGCTTAGCCAACAAGGAAACCTTGGTAACCGCAGGCGATATGATTATACCTTGGGCGAAACAAAGGAATATTTCCATTTTACCGGTGGACAGCGAGCATTCGGCCATATTTCAAAGTATGGAATCCGGAAAACCGAAAGAGGTAAAAAGAATCATTTTAACGGCTTCCGGCGGTGCTTTTCTGGGAAAGAAAAAATCCGAACTGGAGAATGTTACGGTATCTCAAGCTTTGGCACATCCCAATTGGGATATGGGTTCAAAAATTACGGTGGACAGCGCTACGTTAATGAATAAAGGCTTTGAAGTCATTGAAGCCATGTTTTTGTTCGGTACGAATCCGGAGAATATACAAACGATGATTCATCCCCAAAGCATCATTCATTCGGCTGTGGAATTTACGGACGGATCCGTTATCGCCCAAATGGGCTTGCCGGATATGCGCTTACCCATCCAATATGCGTTGACTTGGCCGGATCGATTGGTAGGTCCGTACCGAGGGATGAATTTTTTTGATTTACCGCCTTTAACGTTTCAAAAGCCGGATTATGAAACCTTCGGATGCTTGAAGCTTGCTTACCAAGCATGCACCGATCAAAAAAATATGAGGATTGTATTGAATTCGGCAAACGATATGGCGGTAGAAGCCTTCATCAAGGGT
>JAAYHZ010000139.1 GCA_012744235.1 Clostridiaceae bacterium | reverse complement strand
GTATACAGCTTCACCCCGTCGGAAATATCCGTTCGGCTTAGGGTTACAACAAACAAGCTCAAAGAACAAATGGCCGATACCCCGGCTGCCAAACCGTCCAAGCCGTCTATCAAGTTAATGGCGTTGGTGATGGCTACAATCCAGAGAATAGCGACCAAATAGGAGATAACCGGATTCAAGTGCAGCATTTTTCCGTCGTCACTTAAAAACATGGTGACGTTTTCGATTCTCGTATTGGATATGAAAACGGTAAAAGCCGCTGCAACGGTTTGAAAAATCAACTTTTGCCAAGGCTTTATACCGTAAATGTCGTCGTAGATACCGTAACCGATAACAATGATGGATCCGCCTAACATCCCTAAAACCTTTACGTTATCGTATGGGAAGGAGTTTCCGCCTAGCCAGTTGTATAATATGGCTCCCCAAAATCCCAAAAAGATGGCAAGCCCTCCGATCAAAGGTATGGGTCTTTTATGCATCCTTGTTTCGTCTTTAGGGACATCAATGGCACCTACTTTCCATGCAATTTTAGCTGCAATAGGTGTCGAAAAAAATGCCAGAACAAATGCAATCATGAAAACAAGCAAATATTCCACTTATGTCACCGATCTTCTTGATCCTTTCCCGTATATTTTTCGGTGGATATGCCGGCTTCCTTCAAAAGCTCCATCGCCAAGGGATCCGGATACTCCCCTTTGTATACGATCCGCTTAATCCCGGCGTTGATAATCATTTTTGAACATAAGGAGCAAGGCTGTGTGGTTACATACAAGGTTCCGCCCTCTAGGCTGATACCGGAATAAGCCGCTTGCACGATTGCATTTTGCTCGGCATGGATGGCTCTACACAGCTCGTGATTTTTACCGGACGGAACATTCAATTTTTCTCTCATACAGCCTACATCGGCACAATGGGCGCATCCTACAGGAGCGCCGTTATATCCCGTCGTTAAAATGCGCTTGTCTTTAACAACCAGCGCTCCGACCTGCCTTCGAAGACATGTGGATCTTGTCTTAATAATTTCGACAATCTCCATAAAGTACTCATCCCATGAAGGTCTCATATGTTTAGTCCTTTTTTCTTGTTATTTTGTTCCGAATAATCGGTCCCCTGCATCCCCTAAACCGGGTACGATATAGGCATGATCGTTTAATTCTTCGTCTACCGCTGCGCAATAAATATCTACATCCGGATGATCGCGGTTGATACGTTCCACACCGGTTCTCGCGGCAATCAAGCATACCAATTTGATGTTGGTAATTCCTCTGTTCTTTAAAAACCTTATTGCGGCGGAAGCGGAACCTCCGGTAGCCAGCATGGGATCCAATACCACCATGTCTCGTTCGGCGGCATCGGAGGGCAGCTTGCAGTAGTATTCCACCGGTTCCAACGTTTCCGGATCTCGGTACAAACCGATATGCCCTACCTTGGCCATAGGCAAAAGCTTCAGCATTCCGTCCACCATTCCCAGACCCGCTCTTAAAATCGGGACCAAGCCCAGCTTCTTACCGGAAATCACTTTTGCATGGGCGATACCCACAGGGGTTTCAACGTCCACTTCCTTCAAAGGCAAATCTCTTGTTACTTCGTAAGCCATTAACATGGCAACTTCGCTTACAAGCTCTCTGAATTCTTTTGTTCCCGTATTCTTGTCTCTGAGTAATGATATTTTGTGCTGTATTAAGGGGTGATCAAACTCGAACACTCTCTGCATGTATTGACATCCTCCTGTTTCTTTAGATTGATTTATGCTAGAATATAATTTATCCAATCGATTGATTTTTTCTACTCTTCTTTGATGGCGAGAATTTTCACTGTCGTCAAATGGAGTGTCCAGCCATGCTTGAACGGTTTCCACCGCCGTGTTCGGATCAATGATTCTGCCACCTAAAGCAATGACGTTGGCATTGTTATGCTCTCCGCTTAATCGGCCCATTTCGGGATTTGTGCACAATGCCGCACGAATGCCGGGGAATTTATTTGCAGCAATGGATACGCCGATACCCGTTCCACATAATAAAATGCCTTTATCGGCATCTTTTCGAATAATGGCGCTGCATACCTTTTCTACATAATCGGGATAGTCTACGGATTCTTGATCGTCAAAGGTACCAAAATCCAATACTTCTATATTTCTTTCTTTCAAGCAATCAATAATCGGCTGCTTTAAAACAAAACCGCCGTGATCCGCTCCTATAGCTATTCTCACTTTCAAATGATCTCCTTCAACCTTTTTTGTTATTATAACATATCCAATTCACGCTGAAAATACCCATGATCGAAACGAAACCTTCCGATTTCTACAAATTCATGACGTTTTCTCCTGCCGCTTTTTTCATTCGATTCATGATGGAAGTATACAGACCCTTGCCTTCCAGATACGTGGCATATATAACGTTGATATCGGTTTTGTCAATTTTCCTTAGAACCGAGAACAAATTCCCTGCAATCCGGGAAGCGTCCGTCATAGGACCCAAATCAAACACTCTTTTTCCTTTAAAATAGTGTGTCCATTCTTCCACGGTCAAAACGCACGCCTTTTCCCCTTCCTTTTTCTCATAAATACCGTCCACGTATTCGGATACCTTCACCGGGTCCCCTCGTAAAAGCAGCATCTTGGCTCTCGGGGCATAGTGACGGTACTTCATTCCCGGAGCTTTCGGGATTCCGTCTTTCATGCTCGTATCGGAAGCTTGTATCGTGTCGGGATTGATAAAAGACAAATCCTCCAACGTGATAAAGCCCGGCCGCAAAATCACGGCAGGCTTTCTCGTTATATCCAGCACCGTAGATTCCAATCCGTAAACGGAATTTCCCCCGCAAAGAATTACATCCACTTTTCCGTTTAAATCGTCAATGACGTGGGAAGCCTCGGTGGTGCTGGGCCGTCCCGATAAATTGGCGCTAGGCGCCGCAATGGGAACCCCTGCTTTTTGAATCAAAAGCCGAGCAACCGCATGAGAAGGACACCGTATTCCCACGGTAGAAAGCCCTGCCGTAACCGAATCCGGAATAATCGGCTTTTTCTTCATAACCAAAGTTAAAGGACCGGGCCAAAAATGATCCATATACACTTTTGCAAGAGGGTCTTCCAAATAGACGTATTCCTCGACACGGCTCGGGTCCGACAAATGAACAATCAAGGGATTGTCCGAAGGCCGGCCTTTGGCTTCGTATATTTTACTAGCGGCATGAATATCCAAAGCGTTGCATCCCAATCCGTATACCGTTTCGGTAGGAAAAGCCACAAGACCGCCGTTTTTGATTACTTCGGCGGCATACCGAATAGCGGACATGTCTTTTTGAGGGTCCGTAATCTCTAAAATTTTCGTTTTCATTCCGCTTACAACCCGCTTTCAGCCAGCTTTTCCGCTTGATCATAAGCAATAAGAGGTTCGATTAAAGAATCCAAGTCGCCCTCCAAAATGTTCTCCAGTTGATAAACCGTAAGGCCGATGCGGTGGTCCGTCACCCGCCCTTGAGGGAAGTTGTACGTTCGAATTCTTTCGCTTCGATCTCCCGTTCCCACTTGGCTTCTTCGGTTTTCCGCCACTTCGTTGGCTTGCTCCGCTTTGGCCATGTCGTTTAGCCGGGATTTTAATATCCGAAGAGCTTTATCCTTGTTTTTATGCTGGGATCGCTGGTCTTGGCACGTGACCACCAATCCGGTAGGCAAATGGGTAATGCGAATAGCGGAGGAGGTTTTGTTAACGTGCTGTCCTCCCGCACCGGAAGAACGATAGGTATCAATCTGCAAATCGTTGGGATTGATGTCCACCTCTACGTCCTCCACCTCCGGCATAACGGCCACGGTAACCGTGGACGTATGAATTCTTCCTCCGGACTCGGTAACCGGGATTCGCTGCACCCGATGAACTCCGCTTTCGTATTTCATCTTAGAGTAAACGCCCTTGCCCTCCAAAATGAATATGACTTCCTTAAAGCCTCCCAGTTCGTTTTCGTTGCAGTCGATCATTTCCGCCGCCCAGCCCTTGTTCTCCGCGTATCGCATATACATTCTGAAAAGGTCGGCGGCAAATAAAGCCGCTTCGTCTCCTCCGGCTCCGCCTCGTATTTCTATAATCACGTTCTTTTCGTCGTTGGGATCTTTCGGAAGCATCAAAATTTTAAGCTCGTTTTCAAGCTTTTCCTTTAATTCCTTGTTTTCATCCAACTCGGCTTGGGCAAGCTCCCGCAATTCGGGGTCCGGCTTATCCTCCAATAACTCTAAAGCTTCCCGAATATTGGTTACGACCTTCTTGTATTCATTGTATTTTTCTACGATCGGCTCTAAGTCCGATCGTTCTTTCATCAAGCGTGCATATTTATCTTGATTGGAGAGGATCGACGGATCGGTTAGCATCCGATCGATCTCTTCAAATCGATTTAAAACCGCATCAAATTTATCAAACATTCAGCACCTCATTAATGGTGGAACAATCTTTTTCCGGTGAACACCATCACCATTCCGTATTCGTTGCATGCTTCAATAACCAAGTCGTCTCGGATGGATCCGCCGGGCTGCACCACATATTTTACACCGGATCGAGACGCCCTGTCTATATTATCCCGAAACGGGAAGAAGGCATCCGAACCCAATACAACATCCGTAAATTGGCTCAGCCACATCCGCTTTTCTTCGTAGGTTAACCGCTCCGGAACCTTTTCAAACATGGTTTCCCAATATTCGTTTTCCTGCTCCGTAATATGATCCCTTAAGAAGGTATCAATGGCGTTGTCCTTGTCCGCCTTTCCCAATCCTTCCTTGAATTGCAACGATAAAACCGCCGGGTGCTGCCTCAAAAGCCAAAAGTCCGCCTTGACTCCGGCCAATCGGGTACAGTGAATTCGGGCCTGCTGACCGGCTCCGTTTCCGATGACTTGTCCGTCGTAAACGTAGCAAACGGAATTGGACTGGGTATATTTCAAAGTAATCAAGGCCAAGATCATATCTCTTTTCGCCGAATCCGGCAAATCCTTGTTCTTTGTAACAATATTGGTCAAATCCTTTACGGAAGGAATATCGTCGTTTCTTCTTTGTTCGAAGGTGATACCGAAAATCTGCTTCTTTTCCTGCGGAACCGGCTCATAAGATGGATCGATTTGAATGATATTATAGCTTCCTTTCCTTTTGGACTTTAAAATCTCCAAGGCCTCGGGGGTATAGGAAGGAGCGATGATTCCGTCCGACACTTCGTTTTTCAACAGCAAAGCCGCCGATTCGTCCACCTCGTCGCTGAATGCGGCAAAGTCGCCGTAGGAAGCTACACGGTCGGCTCCTCTCGCCCGTGCATAAGCGCATGCAATCGGCGATAACTTCGCATTCGGATCAATATGATATGCCTTCTTCAAGGATTCGGTTAGCGGAAGACCCAATGCGGCACCGGCCGGGGATACGTGCTTAAAGGAGGCCGCCGCCGGAAGATTTATAGACTGTCTTAGCTCTTTGACCAATTGCCATGCATTCAGAGCGTCCATAAAGTTAATGTAGCCGGGATTTCCGTTTAATATCTTCAAGGGCATAGCTTGATTTTCGCAGTAAATGGTTGCAGGTTTTTGATGAGGATTGCATCCGTATTTTAATTCAAACATAAGTCGCTTCTGATTTTTTCTACCTAAAAAATCAGAATTACACCGCCTTTCATTTATTTTAATATGCTTTAAATCTTCGGATATCGTTTATTTTGTTCATTATATACACAATTACGCCGCCTTGCAATGAAAATGGAATCAAGGCTTTCGAGACCACAGCCCCTCGTTGGTAGTGGATATGGCTAAAGCTCCGTTTTCTAAAGCCGATTCCACGTCCGAAAGCGTCGATATCATCCCGCCTGCAATGACCGGAATTTTCACCCTGTTGCAAAAATCCCGGGTGACTTGATGCATAATACCGGGCAAAATCTCCACTACGGTGGGTTTGGTGGATTCGATTACGGAGATGGCCGTGTCGACGGACAAGCTGTCTACCAAAAAGAAGCGTTGAATGCCGCAGTACCCTTTGGAAACGGCATATTTAATGGGCTGGCTACGGGTACTGATCATCCCGTCCACTTCATGCTTATTAAACAAATAGTCCACGGCGCTGTTGTTAGAGCCCAAGCCGTCAATAAAGTCAAAATGGACGGCACAAGCCTTTCCCTTTCTTTTTATAAGCTCAATATTCTCTTCCATTTTAAAAAGAGACGTCTTTAAAAGAAATATAACGGCGGCGTCGGAGTTCAATGCATTATGCAGTTGTCGGTCGTCTCTTACCGCGGCTATGACCGGATTCTTTTTTAAATAATAAAGTAACTTGTCCATACAATAATTATATCACAACCGCTTCGGTAAAGAAAAAAGCTTTACGGATATTTACACCCAATAGGAAGGGTGTTAAAATATGAGAATGATTTATAGAAAAGGATATTGGGTAAATGAAGCACATTTTTATCGTAAACCCGGTTGCAGGGAAAGGAAAAACATTAAGTGTAATCCCATCCATAAAAAAATATTTTGAAGATAACCCGGGAGATACATTTGAGATATATTTAACCGAAAGAAGGGGACATGCTACCGAGCTTGCAAAAAAGGCCGTTTCCGAGGGAACCGGCAGGATCTATTCCGTTGGAGGAGACGGAACCTTAAACGAGGTCTTAAACGGAATGATTCATTCGAACTTCACTTTAGGCGTCCTTCCTATGGGCTCCGGCAACGACTTTATTCGAACCTTGTGTCCCGGCATTAACCCTCATGATTTGACCGTAGAACAAGTAGTAGAAGGCTCCGAAAAAATCGTCGACTGCGCAAAAGCCAACGATACGTACTTCATTAACGTAGCTTCCGTCGGGTTTGATGCGGAGGTAGCGGAAAACATGAAGCTGTTCAAAAAAATTCCTCTTGTAAAAGGCGCCCTATCCTATATCCTCAGCATATTTTACACCTTGGTCAACTTAAAACCCTATACCGTCCGCTACGCCATGAACGATAAAACCGGTTCTTCCGATTACTTGCTGATTGCCGTATGCAACGGAAAATATTACGGCGGAGGCTTTATGCCCGCACCGAATGCGGATTTGAACGACGGCTTGTTCGATATATGCCACGTTAAATCCGTAAAAAGAAGAGTCGTATTTCGATGCTTTCCCAAACTGAAAGACGGGACGCATGAAACCATGCGAGATATTGTTTCCATGCATAAATCCAATTTCATTCATTTACAATCGGATCAAGAAATGTGTCTTAATCTTGACGGAGAAATCTTCAAAGCCAAAGATATCCGTTTTGAAATTCTTCCTTCATCATTGAAAATTTTAGTTCCGAAAATATCCTCTTAGCTGCGGCTCAATTCCTCAATGATATAGGCAATCATTTTCTTTACTTCTTCAATGGGAATGTAACCTTCGTCAACGTTACCCAAATCCAACCAAAATGGAGTCGGTACTTTTCGGTTAAATAACCGGGAACAGCATTTTTCCCAATCGGAAGTCACCATGGCATAAGGCAAATACTCGAAAAACCGAGTAACAATGTCGGAATCCGGCCGTATGATGTTGTTAAAAACATTCAGCAAATGATTCTTAAAAGCGATCAAATATTCAAGTTTCTCATTTCCCCGGGCGGTTCTTCCTATCGTTAAAACGGAGAAAAGGAAGATGAGGATTCCCGATAGGACCATGGCAAAATATTCACCCGGATTCAGAATATCGCTGTAATACACCAGAAGGAAAAAGAAGGATGTAAGGCACAAGCTAACGCTTGCATAGAGCCAAAATACGGGGCTCGGAAGTCCTTTTCGGCCTGTTTTTGCTTGTTGAACGATGATGCTAATGGTTTGGGGAAGCATAAGAAACAGCAACGAACTGATTAATGACAAAAGCAAGGAAAGACCGCTTCGGCCGGTATATATATAAAAGGTTTTAAAGGTAAAATAGATAAAGGGAACGCTCGAACTGCATCGGATCATCTCCTTTAATAGAGAGACCTTTCTTGAAAACAACATATTTTCCGGATGACGGTAGTATCGATGAACCCAATCGCCGATTTCGTTTTTTTTGGCTTTTAAAATATCGCTTAACTCGCTTAAGCTAAGTCCTTCATTGTCCGAGAAAATCAAATTAAATATTTCTTTTTCATACGGCTTTGCGGTATGGTCCAAATTCTCTTTTTTTACAATATGAACGGATCCCGGCTTTTTGATGTTTTCCGGCACCAAAAAACCCACATGACCTGCATTCGCCCAATATATAATATTTGCAACAATATCTCTTTCTTTCGTTTGGCCGTCTTGTATATATGCCGCTTCGATAGGAGGTTCCGCCATAAGGGGCAAAGGATCGTCGCTGTATCGCTTAATTCTCTTGTTTCGGAATATAAAGCAAACAACCAAACTGAAAACAATTAAAAACAGAATCGTTGCGTTTGCAATCCACGTTAAGGAAGTAAACACATTGTTCTTCGGTACGGAAACGGAAAAGTAACCCTCCGGCAAAACCAAATAAACATTCAGCTTCTTTCCCTCTAACTCTTCATCCGTCACACGAATCGTTATTTGCTTGTTACGTATTTCAACGGGGATAAATACTTGATCTTCGGGCTCTCCCACATTTACCGACAAAGAGGTTATATCAAATTCCTTTGGAAATATGATTTCGATTTTTGCTTGAAGAATTCTTCCGTAGGATTCGTCCGGAAGAACGTTAAGGAAGAAAAAGTCTTTGGAAGGATCGCTATCCTCTCCTGCGAACAACGTATATTGGTAACTGTAGCTTCGATCTCCGGCAACCGCTATATCGCTTTCGCCTAACAAAATTGCGACGCTGTTCGATGTTTTTTTCATTTCGTATGCGGTACTTAAGCCCTCAAAAGATCGAAGCGATATCTTTTGCCGGTACATCGTTAACGGAATCACGCGTTGGTATCTTTCGGAGGGTCCGAAAAAGCGTACATTCACTTTTTCAAAAATCTCATATGTATTGTCTTCCCGAACACGAATCGTGGCTTGAAAATCGGTAATTTCAAAGGAGCTTTGGGCATGTACGCTATTCCCGAGCACGATAGAAAACAAAATTATGGCTGCTAGAATAACTTTCTTCACTTTCCCCACCTGTTTTTCGGTTATTTGTGGTACGTCCTATTGCCTATAATGCTAAACGCTCTGTACAACTGCTCCAATAATATGATACGAGTCATATTATGGGTAAATGTCATGGAAGATAAGGACAACAGCAAATCCGCCCGATCTTTTACCTCTTGCGACAGCCCTAAAGATCCGCCGATCACAATAGCCAATCGGGACCGTCCTGACACCATCAAGGACTTGACGGTATCGGCAAATGCCGTCGAATCCATGTCTTTTCCTTTGACGTCCAATACAATACAAAAGGAATCTTTATTTATCTTCGCAAGAAGGTTCTTTCCTTCCTTTTGAAGGACGTCTTCTTTTTCCTTTTCCGATGCATTGTGAGGGATGGGCTCGTCGGGCACCTCCGTAATATCAATTTTGCACATGGAGAGCCTTTTTATATACTCTTTTTCCGCGGCTTTAAAATAGCTTTCCTTGAGTTTTCCCACACACAAAATATCAATTCGCATTTTTTACAAGTCGTAAACGCATCCTACCGTATACCGATCCGCCACTTCTACCGTGACATCGATACCCGGTACAATTCCTTCCTTCTTCATTTCATTCGCAGTCGTTATATAGGCTAACTCTTTAAAATTATTCTTCTCGCTCAAATGTCCCAGTACAACGCGGGTTACTCCCGTCTTTACCATATATGCAGCCGTTTTTGCCGCCACTTCGTTGCATAAATGACCTTTATCTCCTAAGATTCTCTGCTTCAAGTAAGGAGGATATGATCCTATCATCAACATATCCACGTCGTGGTTCGATTCAAGAAATAAAAGATCGCTCTTTTCAAAAACCTTTAATAAGGATTTAGTCATCTTGCCCAAATCGGTAGCAACGACGACCTTTTTGTTGTCGGCCATCATGCAAAAACCCACGGGGTCATTAGCGTCATGAGGAATACTGTAGGGCAGGATCGTTAAATCGTCAATCTCGAAGGTTTTGTTCGCTTCAATACACACCCTGTTTTTATCGGATACGGCGCCTACGGAAGACATGCATCCTTGCCATGTTCCCCAAGTCGCATAAACAGGGATATCCAGCGTTCGCGAAAGTATGCCCACTCCTTTTACATGGTCGGCATGTTCGTGGGTAAGTAAAATTCCTTTGATTTCTTCCGGTCGTTGGTCGATTCGATTTAACGCGTTAAAAATCGCTTTTCTGCTCAGACCGGCATCGATTAATATTTTGGTTTTTTCCGTTCCGAAAAGCAAGCAATTTCCGCTGCTGCCGCTAAATAAACTGCAAAATTTGACCACACATACTCCTTTTGACCGTTACTTGGATTCCCGAACGATGTCCGCCCCAAGCTTGTTTAGCTTGACTTCAATCTCCTCGTATCCTCTGTCAATATATTCCACGTTTTGTACTCTCGTCTGCCCGCTAGCAACAAGACCCGCAATAATCAAAGCCGCTCCCGCTCGAAGGTCCGTAGCCTTTACTGTTGCACCGGACAATTTGCCTACTCCTTTGATGTAAGCCACGTTATTGTCCACGCGGATTTTCGCTTTCATTTTTTTCAGCTGGTCCGTATATTGCAACCGGTTTTCAAAGATGGTTTCCGTGATTTTACCTTCCCCTTTGGCCAAACACATCAAGGTACCCATTTGGGGCTGCAAATCCGTAGGAAATCCGGGATAAGGCAGCGTTATGATATCCGTTGCCAAAAGCTCCTTGTTGCGAACTACACGAATCCAGTCGTCTTCCTGCTCGATATCCACGTTCATTTCGATGAGCTTTGCACACAAAGGGTCCATATGCTCGGGAATAATGTTCTTTACATAAACATCGCCGCCCGTAGCCGCAGCGGCAATCATAAAGGTTCCCGCTTCAATTTGGTCGGGTATGATGGAATAGGATTTTCCGCCGGTCAGCTCTTTGACTCCGGTTATACGAATCCTGTTGGTCCCCGCCCCTTTTATATTCGCACCCATCATATTTAAAAAGTTCGCAACGTCGACTATATGGGGTTCTCTCGCGGCATTTTCCAGAATCGTAACTCCGTCGGCTAAAACTGCAGCCATCATAAGATTGATGGTAGCGCCTACCGTCACAACGTCCATGTAGATTTGTGTTCCGGTTAATTTATCGGCCGTAAGGACCATTCGGTCCGACCCCATATGCACTTTGGCCCCTAAGGCTTCAAAACCCTTAATATGCTGGTCGATGGGTCTTGCACCGATATTGCATCCTCCGGGCAGCGGAATTTCTACCTTTTTGGTTTTACATATCAATGCGCCTAACAAATAATAGGAAGAACGAATATTGCCAAGCTCGCTGAACATGGCATATCCGCTGGTTACACTTGCACTGTTGATATTATAAGTTCTTTTATCTATTTGCTCTACAATGGCTCCGATTTTCTCAGCAACGTTTAAAATAACTTTAACATCTGCAATATCGGGCACATTTTCTATTCGGCAAGGGCCATTAACAAGCAAAACAGCCGATAAAATCCCCAATGCTGCATTTTTCGCTCCGCTAATTTCTACTTCTCCGGAAAGCCGATTCCCCCCGTTTATGATAAACTGACTCAACACTATGCTCCTCAATTCGATGAAATGTCATGAAATTATTATATCATCTTGCAGGTAAAAAACAAGTACAAGCAATTGTTAATATATTGCCCCGGAAAGAAGGGAATATGCGTCATTTCACTTCTTGACCGTTCATCAAACTGACGTAAATTTCATGGCCTTTTTCCGTGACAATTTTCCAACACAGCCCTGCTTGCTCCTCCGACAAAGCCGGATCCCAGAACGTATTCTTTTTGATGCCTTCTTCAATAAGAATCACTTTCGAATCGATGGTTTCTTCGGTAAAAAATTTCATAAGCACCTGATGAGGCTTTAAAAGGCTGCTTTGGTCGCTGATTTCGATCCCGTTAATTTGACTAAAGGCGGTTTCGATGAGAATAAAGCCGGTTTCATTGATAATGGCTCTTACAAAATTATCGTACAGAACGGAGCCTACGTACTTTTGATAAATCAAAATGGTTGCCGTTTTTTCCTTCTCGTTTACTTTATAATCATACACAATATGATCGCTCCACTCCACGCCGATGGATTCCAAGTAGTCCAGTACGTATTTTTTTACGGCAGACTTTTGATGAATATCCAAAACTTGCTCCGTTTTCTTGGAGGAGTCGGTAAAATAAAAGTGACTAAACCCGGGATTGATAAACACCACTTTTTTTTCATTGTTTTCGAATTGGGTTTGGGTAGGCTCAAAAGGTCCTTCCAAATCCAATAAAACGGATAAAACTCTTTCCTTATCAAACCCCGCTTGCCCAAAATGAACGATTTTGGTGGATCCGCTGATATCAGGCACTTCGCACGTAATGGTTATACCCCTCTCCTCCAAAACCGTAAACACATACTCGTTGATTTTGGCATCGGTCTCCCTTTTTGCTCCGGACTCTTGCATGGAGATAAACAAAAAGCCGTTTAGCAGTACAAGAATGATAATCAAAATGTTTTTTACCTTATCCCAGTTCATGGCACCTCATTCCTTTTTGCAAAATTCAAAAAAGATAAAGGCAGAGGGATACCCTTCAATCCTTTTTCCATTTCGATCAGCATTCCCGCCATAAGCGTCGACGAACCGGACCATGCATTTAAAATATATCCGTTATAAATGTTTTTGATATAGTGGTCCTCCAAATGCAGTCCCATATCCGTAATCAATTGAACCGTATTGTTTTCATAGTAGCCATAGGTTTCTTTATCCGTGAATATGGCTCTTAGAATGCCATTCATCTTCAAAACACGGTCTTGACCGGCTTGGATAACAAAAGCGTGCTCCATGGTTTCGGAAGAAGGATTGTCGTAAATATAAACAAGCTTTCCCTCCACCAAGTAGTCAAAGCTGAAGATATAATAGCGAGGATTGGAATAGTCGATATCGGTTAAAACAAGGGTAGCGGAGGATTTTTCGTCCATTAAACCCAAAACCCTTTCCAGCATGGTCAAGGCCTTGCCGTAGGCCATATCCACGCTGCCTTTTTCGGCAGAGCTTTGCTTTCCGAAATAGTCATAAGAAATCCTTCCGTCGTGAGACAGGGCGTATTGGTTTTCCGTATTGGAAAAGAAAACCGTATGGTTGGCACTGATGGATGCCATAAAACGGTCTTGCATAGCCCCCAGCAATCTGCTTTTTATTTCCCCTAACTCGTAGGTATCTTCCAAAGACATAATATCGCTGATAACGGTCGGTGTAACGCTGATGGCCAATTGGTATCGGAGGGGTAGCCCCGCAAACAATTTCACGTCATTCTCCCCGTTTATTTGATAAGCCGACTCCTCAAAACCCAACAGCTTATACGTATTCTCATCGAAAAGGTCCGTATATTGTATGAAATTAAATATCCCGTCATAATCGATACTGTTAATCAAAAAATCCTTTGACGCGTCGTATTTCAATTGGAAATAGCTGCTGCCGTCGAAGATATAAAAGTCGACGCCTGCGCTTGTAGGACGAACCAGTAATTGGCGAATTTTGTCAATCTCAATGCTTTCTTCGTAATTTACCGCACCGGGGCTGACAAAGGATAAGGGAATCGTACAAAAATATTGAAACATAATGTATTTATCCGTTAACAGCTTTTCCCACGTTTTGGGATGGATAAGAATCAATTCCGATACGGGGATTTGTTTTAAAACCTCCGTGGCGATCAATTGGAGTTGGTAATACTCATCGGTCCTTCGGGGCATGTCCCAGAAATTATTCTTTCCGTCGGAAATCCGAATACTTTCTAAGGAAATATAATCATAGGAAAAAGGTACTCTCGGAGCAAGGGGCTTGCTCTTACCTCCGAATAAATTTGAAAATCCCGTGAAATTATCGCTGATAATAATGCTGAATTGCAAAAAAGCGAGCATAACCAAAAGAACGATACTGATGCTCTTTATAGCGCTTACGGTTTTCATTCTTTTTCACCCTCGCTTCTTTCAATTGGCAGTATAATCCTGACTTCCGTTCCCTTGTTTACAACGGAAGAAATATCGATCTTACCTCCGTGGGCATCGACGATTTCCTTCGCGATGGACAAGCCTAAGCCCGACCCTCCTAAGTCTCTTGACCTTGCTTTATCTACACGATGGAAACGGTCAAAAACCCTCGGCAAATCCTTTTTCGGAATACCGATTCCGTTGTCAATTACTTTAATCATGACGTCATTTTCCAAAGCACGAGTAATAACCTTCACATACCCGCCCGAAGGTGTATACTTGACCGCATTGCCGATAATGTTGACAAGTACCTGCTCCAAGCGGAAAGGATCTCCTTCGATAAAGGGCAGATCGGGAGAGGAATCCGCTTCAATGGTTAGTCCTTTTTTAATCGCTTCCTGCCTGAGATGTTCGACACAGTCATTAATCAATTTAATTAAATTGACTTTTGCATAATCCAGCGTAAGCTTTTTATAATCAAACCGCGAGAGAAGCAGCAAATCCTTTACCATCCGTGTCATTCGGTCGGCTTCATTATCTATTACACGCAAATATTTCTCCGTCAAAGCGGGGTCATCTACCCCGGCCAATAAGGTCTCCGTATACATTTTGACCGACGACAAGGGTGTTTTCAACTCATGGGACACATTCGCCACAAACTCTTTTCGCATTTCGTCCAGCATGGTTTGCTTCGTTAAGTCGACCAACACAACGATAATTCCTTCCGGGTTCTTGTATTCGTTCTTGAATACGACAAAGTTAAGACGGTAGGTTTTATCGTCGATATGGACATTTTTCTCGTAATTCGTTACGGTTTCGTTCAAAATATCTTCCGGCTTTATGGAAATTTCCAAAAAATCGATTAACGCCTTTAAATTGCAGCAATATTTCTCGTCGCAAATGATTTCCCTTGCGGCAGGATTGACGTGCATTATTTGGCCTTCCATATCAAAAGCCAAAACGCCTTCGGACATGAAGTTCAAAATGGTTTCCACCTTATTCTTTTCACGTGCAATGGTATCCAATTTTTCCTTCAAAGACGCCGACATGTCATTGAATACATGGGTTAACCGGCCGATTTCGTCGTTAGATGCCACGGGAAGCTGCCTTCCGAAGTTTCCGTAGGCGATGCTCTCGGCTTTTCTCATGATGCTGTTGATGGGACGGGTGATGTATTTGGCCAGTAAAAAGCCCAATAACAAGGAAACCGCCAAAGAAACGACCAATGTCGATACCAAAATGCCGGTCAAATCGTTGATCATCAGCTTCCATTCGTCTTTGTAATATCGAAAATAATAGACGACACCTCTTCGGTTTATGGCATAATCATAAAATTCTCGATTATTGTCCGATCCGGTCAGCTTTTTATTTCCATTTTCACCGGCCATGGCGGCCATAAAGTTATCGGATAAAAACAGACTGTTTATAAATTCCGTTTCGTCTATCTGTAAAAAATGAGGGTCATTCGAGCGAACCCGGTTCGTTTTCACGTCGACAAGGGTAAAGCTTTTGTTCTCGTTATACAGCCGTAAAGCATGAATATAAGTATCGTTAAAGCGGTCGTAAAGCTCGTCCAATGTTATGGAGTCGCTTAGATTAACCAAATGCTCCGAAAAGCCTTCTTCGATGTCCTCCACAAATTGCGTATAGTAAAAGTCGTCGATTCTGTTGTTAAGAATGACGCCAATGGTCAAAATAATACAAATGGCGATAATGAAGATAAATACAACCAATCGCCATTGTATACTGTGAAATGCCATGTAATTTCCCCTGCAGTTTAGTCGGTTATGTATTTAATGTAATAGCCGATACCCCTCTTCGTGTGAATATATTTACCCTTGTCCACGGATTCGTCTTCGATTTTTTCTCGAATACGAGCCACCGTAACATCCACGGTTCTTTTATCCCCGGGAAATTCATATCCCCAGACTTCTTTCAATAATTGTTCTCTTGTAAAAATCTGTCCTTCTCGTTCCGCCAAAAATTTAACCAGCTCATACTCACGGATAGTAAGATGCAAATCCTCTCCGTTTCTACGAATTTCAAATCTTTGGGTATCGATTTCCAGCTTGCCGAGGTGTAAAATCGCGGAAGAACCGAGACTTTCGGTTTCTTTTTCTTGTATCTCCGTTCTACGCAGATTCGACTTGATTCTAGACAACAGCACACGAATAGACGGCGGCTTTGTTATATAATCATCCGCTCCCAATTCCAATCCTAAAACTTGATCGAACTCTTCTTCTCTTGCAGTAAGCATGATGATGGGAACGTTGGATTTTTCCCTGATCTTTCTGCAAACGCTGAATCCGTCCATTTTCGGAAGCATGACATCCAACAAAATCAAATCCGGTTCATATTGATCACACAAACGAACAGCTTCTTCTCCGTCATAGGCTTCGATGGTTTCATAACCTTCTTTACGAAGGTTAAATTTTAAGATATCCACGATATTTTGCTCGTCGTCTACAATCAATATTTTTTTTGCCATTAAAATCTCCTCTTCTAATTCTTCTAAATTGTTTATCTGCCGATCAAATAATCAAAATCGGCTTTCGCTATCATATAGTTAATTTGATTGGACAATAAGCTATAGCGAGCGGAATTGTAGTTAATGACGGTACTGATATAGCTATCCCAAGTGGTCAGCTGTGTCTTGTACATCTGATAGGTTTCGTTCATGGTCTTTTCTCTGAGCTCCAGGTTCTTTTCCGCAAGCTTAATCTTATTGTATTTGCTCTTTAAATTGTTATAAGCTACTCTTATATTGTACTCCAGATTAATTTTCGCCAAATCGTCGTTGTACAATGCATTTTTGTAGTTGTATGTATTTTGCCAATATACGGCCATATCATCATCATAGAACTTTTCGGTAAGCTCCATGACTTTTTCTTGAATCTTTACATCCATGGCTCTGCTGTAGATAGTGCTGTCATTCTCCAAAGCCTCTTGTATTACCTTTTCCAAGTCAATGGTATCCGGAGAGTCGTATTTAAGCTCAACCTTTTCAATCACCAAATCTTCTTCCGACATGGGAATATTCAGAAGAAGTTTAAAGTCCATGTTCTTCTTTTCCAAATCGTATTTTAAGTCGGCAATGGTATCTTTTCTGTTTTCTACCGTTACTTGCTGCGATGTATAGGTATCCAAAGTGATTCTACCTGCAATATAATTCGAATAGGCTCTCTCCAGTTTTTGTTGATCAATTTTTAAAAGCTCCTCTTGGTTCGCCAAGTTTTCATAGGAAAGAATAAGCCCTAACGCCTGCTTGTATACGTTCAGCTTTAATTGCCTGTTTGCATCCTCCTTTTGCTTTTTCGCCAATTCATACACTTTCTCCGTTACTATAGGCGTTACGAAACGGTTGTAGCTTCCGCTGTATGTATTCATGGAGGTTGTGGGAACCTTTCTTACCGCTTCTTCGTAATTGATCCTGTATTCTTCGATTTGTATATCTCTTAACTCGTCTTGTTTCCAATTGTTTTCAATCGCCATTTCAATAGCTTGATCTACGCTGATTTTACCGGACCCTGCTGCCGCTGTCGTCGATACCAAGCATACCATTAATATCGTAATCAAAACTCTCGCTGATTTTTTCATATGAACGACTTCCTTTCTCAATTTTCCATATCCATCAAATAAGACATATAGGATGTATTAAAATCGTAAATTTGAAGCTTTAAGTTGTTTTGCGCCTTGATTATGTCGAGCTGTTTTTGCTCTACCGCCGTATAGGTGGCGTCGTTATCCAAATACTGTTGATACAATTGATCGTACGATTTTCGAAGCTCGGCTAAATTTTCTTTGGACTCCTCAATAGCTTCAAAAGCT
>JAAYHZ010000138.1 GCA_012744235.1 Clostridiaceae bacterium | reverse complement strand
GATTCCCTAGGGTTATAAACGCGGAGACGGCCGTTTTGTATTCCTCGTAAGAGCAAAAGGCGGTAGGGTCGTTTTTCACGTATTCGGATATCAGAGCGTCCAGCTCTTTGATTTTCTGCTCGAACTTCCCTTCCGAGAAATAGTTGTCAACCAACCGCTGCAAATAGCCGTGGTAGCGATCCTTGTATTCTTCATCAGACAACAGCTTATCGATCAAAGGACGGCTTGCCATGCTCACACCGCTTACGGGCGTGTCAACGGGAAAGTTGATCACGGAAGAAGCGCTGCTGTTAAAGAATCCGCCCCAAGCAAGGTTGTAGTCCCAAGGCAGGACGGTAACTTTTCCGTCTCGCTCGTAAATATAGTAGTTTTGCGCCATTTGGGAGCTGTAGCTGTCTAAGTTCACAACAAAGGTATGTGCCGCCAAATAGCGTAATATCTTGTCGATGTCAAAGTACTTTTCAAGGTCTTTTCCTTCCGATAAAGCTTTGATCGCTTCGATAACGCGTAAATAATCTTTTTCCGTTCCTTTTCCTACCGTGTTGTTAAAAATCGCCGGGTAGCTTTGGGGGTTGTCATCGATGTATTCCAAGCTGCCTCCCGAGCCTCCTCTCATGCCCATACCCCCGAAGTTCCAATTAAACCCGCCATTATTATTCCATGCCGGCGGATTGAAATCATCCATTGCCGGCGGATTATTATCACTCGTCCCCGGAGGATTGTTTTGAGGAGGATTCATAAAAGGCCAAGCGTTTTGCTGCGGAAAACGCGGAGTATTCGAGTCGGAGGGTTCTCTTGTCTCGGGAGGCGAATCGGAAGGCGAAAACCCTCTCGGAGGTGTCGACGGCGCCCCTCCTTCATTTCGAGGCCCCTGTTGAAAACCGGGATTCTGCTGAAACGCGCCTCCGAAAGGCATTTGGGGCCATCCTTCTTGCCTGTTCGGCATGTTTTCTTGTTCTCTCCGTCTGAAATCGCCGATGTTTCCTCCGAATCCCGACATTTTTACGTTGTACAGCATTCCCTTCGTATCGCCGAAAACCCGCTGTTCATAGCTGTCGTTATACAGTTCCACGGCAAGGTACAGTCCCCAAGGTTCACCGTTTACCTTAACCTCCGCATAACCGAAATAGGGAGCGTCTACGCCGGCTTCACGCATCAAATCGTAGGAGATATACTCCTTCATGTATGTATAATCCCCTAGCATGTTGTTGATAACAAAGCTTTCCAGGCCGAAACAGGTCTGTTTTTTGACGTATTCGTTAAATTGAAGGCGAAAGCTGTATCGATCGCTGTTGGAGCTTGCCACTTGGGTTAAGCTGGAGTTCCCTTTGGGGCGAATGCCGATGTTCATAAATTTCGTGCCGTTTACAATCACATCCGCCATAATAAACTGCTCGTTGATGGCATTGTCCAGCATTTCCTGCCAGTCGTCTTCATCCGCGAGGATGTCAATGGAAATGATGTCGGTACCGAAAATCTTCCGCGCATACTCCGGTTCCGTTTTCAGATTCCCCTTTTGGGCTTCCGTATTCGCTACCGCCACAAGGGTAACGCTTACGGCCAAGGCGAAAATTACGGCAATCGCCACGACAATATGTATCTTATTATTCTTAATCATGCTTTCACCCCATTAAACTTTAGTCGGCGTATTCGCCGTTGAAGCTTACAAGGCAAGCATTGTTCACTCCGTTTATCTTTAACAATTCATTTAAAAGCTTTGCCGACATGTCCAAAAGGCGTACTTCGACGGTAAGCTCGATGCCGTTTTTGGAAACGGTCTTCGATTTGATTATATTCTTCTTTGTTTTTTCCTTGATTAAATTCATGCAATCCTGCTCCGCTTTATCATCCGCAAGGTTCAGCACCACGATGTACGGCGTATCGGTGCTTTTCCTGTTTACGAAAATAAAGAGCATAAGACCGATGAATAGCGATCCGATGATGGCAAGCGGAATCAACCCCGCACCCAATACGATGCCCGCCGAAATCGCCCAGAACAAAAAGGCAATATCCAAGGGCTCCTTAATGGCCGTTCGAAAACGAACAATGGATAACGCGCCTACCATACCGAGGGACAGCACCAAATTCGATGTGACCGCAAGGATGATGAGGGTAGTGATCATGGTCATCGCCATAATGGAAACACCGAAGGCCGCGGAGTACATGACCCCCGAATAGGTTTTTTTGTAAACGTAAAAGATAAACAGCCCGATGGCGAAAGCAAGTAGCATGGCAAGGGCTACATCCAAAACGGAAAATTCAACGGCCTTTTCCAAAAAGCTCGATTTAAAAACATCTCGAAAAGTCATAGCATTTTCTCCTCACAATCTCTTCTAAATATATCTTGCCGCTGCATATTTGGAAAACGACGTACTTTTTCTGCCGGAAAGCGAAACCGCACCTCGGATGATTTCAGGCAAGAAGCTGTCGTACTTAACTTCGAGAATATACACGTCTTGAATGGGTATGCGAGCCGGTTCTTTTTTTAAGAAACCATAAACATTGGAGCCTGTTCGTATGTCGTAATCCAGCGTCACCCTCACGTTCCCCGGAGAGTATACAAACGCTTCGCGCCAATACTCCACAATGTTTTTCGGTCGAAGCTGCAGGTAAAACATTTTCGCATAAAGCTCCAAGCAGAAAGGATTCTCCTTTTCCTTTAAAACGGCATAATCCCCCGAAAGGAGCCTTTTGCAATCTTCCTCCGATAAAAGGGCACCTTCTTTATAGCATAAGCCGCCTTGCTTGCTCTTTTTTTCAAGGCGTATAAAAGAGGTATCGTTGTTGTACAACCTTAAGCGAAATTTCTCACGCCCGTCTACTCCGTTTATTTTTTCCATTAACACTTTGTCGTTGTAATTATCGAAGTAGAGGCTTTTGACACGATAGCCGTATCCTTCCTTGGAGTTCTCATCCCGTTTTGCGATTAGGGAAAGCCGGGACCGAAGCTCCAACAAATCGGCGTAATTGATATAGTGCTTCAGCTCACGTCTGCCGCATGGTCGGCTCATCCTCTCCTCTCCTTTCCTCTCGGATAAGTCCATTATAGGCGATGAAACTGAAATGCATTTGTCCGTTATCTGAACTTTATCTGAAAATTTTATAAAGAATCCATATAAAAAAGTCAAGAAGAAAATATCCGGTATTATCCGTACAAACGCTTGATCAGCTTAAGTCCCTTTTTCCCGGTAGAGTAACGGAAAGGGATGTCAAAAAGCGTGGTTTGCTTCAAAATAATTTTTTTATGAGAAAAAGCATCGAAGCTTGCTTTCCCGTGGTAATATCCCATCCCGCTTTTCCCTACTCCTCCAAAGGGCAAATGGGGAGACGTCACGTGAAATATGGTATCGTTGATACAGCCTCCCCCAAAGGAGACGTTACTTAAAACTTCTTTTTCGACGGCGGAGCTTTCCGTAAACAAGTACAAGGCCAAAGGATCGGGATGCCGAAGAATTCCGTTGAAAACCTCCGTTAAGCTGTCGTACTCCATAACGGGAAGTACGGGTCCGAATATTTCCTCCTGCATAACGTGATGCTCCCAAGTGATGCCGGTTAAAACCGTAGGTTCGATTACCAAGCGCTCTTCATCAAAGGAGCCTCCTAAGATAATTTCTCCTTCGCTCAAATAACCGGTCAGACGTTGAAAATGCTTCCGGTTCACAATCCTTGTATAATGAGGGTTTTTTACGGGAGAAGCACCGTAAAGATCAAAAACGGCTTTTTTCAGCTCTTCCAAAAAAAGATCACGGACATTTCGGTGTACGTAAACGTAATCCGGAGCTATGCATGTTTGACCTGCATTGATAAACTTCCCCAAACGATTCTTTTTGCGGCAAGCCGGATTTTGGCATCCTCATGGACGATGCAAGGCGATTTTCCTCCAAGCTCCAGGGTAACGGGAGTCAAATGCCTCGCCGCCTTTTCCATCACGATTTTCCCCACTCTTTCGCTGCCGGTGAAAAATATTTTATCAAACGGCTCCTCCAAAAGATCTTGTCCGGTATCGATATCGCCCGGCACTACGGCGATATATTCTTCCGGATAGAGTTTTTTGATGATGTCCTCCAAAACCTCGGAGGTTTTCAAGGACATCTCCGACGGCTTGATGACGGCACAGTTACCCGCACCGATAGCCCCGATCAAAGGGGCGATGGCAAGCTGAAAAGGATAATTCCAAGGGGATAAAATAAGCGCCGTGCCGTAAGGGTCGGAGTACACGGTATTTACAGAGCCGATCTGAAACCAAGATGACTTTACTCTTTTAGGTTTTGCCCAAGACCGAAGATTTTTTAAGAAAAAGCGAATCTCCTTCAAGACATAGCCGATTTCGGTGGTATAGGCTTCGAAATCCGATTTATTTAAGTCTTTTTTCAAAGCATCCGTTATTTTGCTTTCGTTTTCCTTGATGGATTCTTTTAAGTCTTGTAAGGCTTTTATCCGATACTCTATGTTCTTGGTCTTACCGGTTAAAAAGAAATCTTTTTGCTTTCGGACAAGATCGTGAGCATCCTTCATCTGCATTCCTCCTGACATAAAAAGGAGTCGCTCGTGACTCCTTGATATTTTCCGTATTTTATCCGCTCCATAGCCGACGTAAAGTTTTTCGGCGGCAACAAGCTTTCCCCTTTATTTTATCCTATGCTTCGAAAGCATGCAAATCCATTTGTAATATCGGCCTTTAAAAACTTGCTCCGTGTTTTTCACAACAAGAAACCTTTTATGCATCTTTAAAGAAAGAAAGACAATCAAAATGCTTTTTAAGCCGTAGGAGACCTTCTGCTCCGTTCCGTCGTCCCTGATTATTGTAACCACCCTTCCGAAGCAATCCTTCGGATCAACGCTTTCGACGGCTACGGCATGGTCGCCTTTTATATACCACATATCCTTTTTCATTCGAACGATTCGGTGGGTAAGAAGCCTTCCTTTTTGATCAAAGGCGGTCACGATATCCCCTATTCGATAGCTTTCCGCTTTTTCAAGAACCACTTGATTCCCGGAGGATATGATAGGTTCCATACTGACTCCCTTCACCGTGATGCGATTGTTGTTTTGTCTTAATTGTATTTCGGTCAGAGCTTTATACAGATTGTTTTGATCCATGGACGGTTCCTCTTAAAACCTCTTCTACATAATCCATACGGCTGTAGTTTAATTCATGCGTTCCGGCCTTTGCAAGCTCGATCAACAATTGGACGAAAGAAGGATCCGGTTTTTGGACGGTATATTGATTCTTCAAAAGCATTAAAAACCCTTCCTGTGACGAGAGCGGGCTTAAAGCTTGGATATCCTTTGTTCTTGCGATCTTGAATATTCCTGCCAATGAATACTCCGAGTTTTTATATGACGCGTATACGACCTTTCTCTTGATATCTCCGTACTCGAAAAACTCCCCTTCGACGTCGATTCCGCAATTTGTTAAAACCTCCGCTCCGCCTTCTCTTAATTGAATCGGACGAGGAAAAGGAATGATTTTTTTATCTTTTTTACGTATAAGCGCCAAGTCGTCCGACAAATAGTCGAATCCCCGCTTGACCAAATAGGCGGTGAGGGTGGATTTTCCGGATCCCGTAGTTCCGGTTAGGATAAAGGCTTTGCCGGATAAACCGACTACGGCTCCGTGTATGGCAAGAATCTCCTCGTCTACGGTCGTGGATTCGAACAGAATGTTTTCTATGGCTTGCAAGGCATAGCCACGAGGGATTTTTATCGTGCTTCCTTGGCAAGTAAAAAGACCGATTTTTGCTTCGTAGGTAATCTCCACGGTCCGGTCTTCGGAGACAGTTTCAAGGCGCATCGGGTTTTGTATAAAGGGATTGTAGAAAGCATAGAGAATTCGGGTTAACGATTCATCGTCGGTATTCACAACAACAACGGGTTTTTGATAGGGGCGTTTGATTCGTATTTTATGCATGTAGATCTTCCCTGCGCATAGTCAGTACGTTTTTTGCCACTTGTCTGGATATTTGCAGTTTTCGGAAATTGCAGTCCCCGTCATCGGCAAGATAATCCTTCGTAAGATGATATGCGGATGCAGCGCAGCCTCTTCCGCATAAGTTTTTGCTTATACATTTGTGACATCCGTAGTCGCTCTTTTGTCTTTCCGACAATAGCGACTGCAGCTCCTTCAGTTTTTCTTCCATGGAGTCGAAATCAAGCCGGTACAAGGAACCGACGGAAAATTCGGGTTCATACAAGTTTTGGCAAGGTTGAATGTCTCCGTTGGATTTAACGCAGATACTCAGCCGGTCTAAATTAATTATGGAGCAATTAAAAGTGGCGTAAGGTACGGTAGTCTTAATCCCGTACTTTTCTTGAAGCTTCTCGATTTTTTCAATGACCTTCAGTTTTTCTTCGGGAGTCAGTTCGATTTCCCTCCAATACCGGTCCGCATGTCCCATTTTCTCCGCAAATGCAAAGGAAGGCTTGCAATTGTTTTCAATTGCAAGCACAAAATACTCCTCAATTAAACTGAAATTAAGTCGAGAAACGGTCATTTTGATGATCGGAGAGACCTTAGGCTGAAAAGAAGACAAATTTCTCATTGTCTTCATGTAACTGCCTTTTTCCCGAACCCTTGCGTTAGTTTCGTCATCGATACCGTCAATACTGAACTGTACGGAGAAACGATCATCCGTTTCCAGTAGACGATAAAAACGGTCGCATCGTACGGTGCCGTTTGTCACCACGAAGAAAGACAATTCTTTGTGCTTTTCCATCACATCCAGAACCTGTCCCCACTGTCGGTGCAGCAACGGTTCGCCTCCGGAAATGTCAAAGATGGATAATCCGTATCTTTGATGAAAAGCAACAAGAAACTTTTCAAGCTCATCGGCCGGAATTTCCTGCAGTTCCCTTTTTGAGCCGGATGCGTTGTAGCAATGTCGGCAATTCAGATTGCACCTATTCGTAATTTCCACATAGCAAGACAATATCATCCGACTGTTTCTTTCTCCGCTTTTTTCAGTAAACCGTTCTCTACAAACCGGTTTACCAATTCCTTAATGTCATTTTGAATAACGCTGCGTTCACCTTCGTACTTTTCAAGCAGCATGTCCGTAGCTTCTTCAAGATCCCTTTCGGTCTCAAAGCAGTTCAAGACATCCAAAGCTATACCGTCTAACACCAGGGTATTCCCCGTGCTGCCGTCAAAGTATACACAGCCTTCTCCGTCGTCTAAGGGCATTTCCTCATAGACGATGCTCTTTATGAACCTCATAGAGCCATCCTACCTATGCGTATGAGATCACAAGCAACTCCATAGGTTGAGCATGCTCCGGAAACCACAACCTTATTGAGCTCATCCAACGTGATGACCTCCATTGTCGGTTTCTGCCACTGCTTCTTGATCGTTTCTTGTTTCATTGTTCAATCCTTCTATCGATTATTAGTGTATAATCTTTTTCAGTTGTCTTAAGGCAATATTGATTGAATCCGGTCGGATCTTGTAATAGGAGCGCTTGCCTTCGTTTCTTCTTTCCACCAATCCCGATTGGTACAAAATATCCAAATGGTGGGACAGGGAGGATAAGGGTAATCCCAATCGCTCCGCGATTTCACTGGCAAACAATTCCCCGTCTTTAATGGTTTTGATGATGCTTATTCGTGTTTCATCGGTAAAGGCTTTGAAAAACGTAATTTCATCCTCGTGAATATCTTGTACGACCTGCAAGCCTTTATCGTAATCAAACCCTAAATATACATTCAACAAGCGTTTATACATTTTGTATTGTATGGAAAAGGGTATGAAAAATCCAACGGCAAGCCGAACCGTTGTAAACCGGCCTGATTTTACAAGGCTTGCATAGTTATCGGACATTTTCATAAGCCGGCTGTCGCCGTAGGCTTCAAATCTTTTTCCGACGGTTTCATAATATTCATCGATCAATTTTCGGTGGTTATCGTACTCGATTTCCAATTCTCTTGCAAAATCCGTCAATAGCTTGACCATTTTCCGCTTCGTTCCTTCAGGAGATTCGATCAACGATAGCATGTTCCATTTCAGGTCCGCATCCAAATTGATGCCGTCCAAAAACACCATTAACAGTTTCTTGTTTTCTAATAGGAATTGATAAAAGGAGTCGGGAAAATGATTCTTCGAATCATAAAAATCCAATAATTTTATTTGCAATTCATCGGTGTCGATATCGTTAAAAGCATTGATTACCTCCTCGACGGATTCTCCGTTCACCAACGATTCCGCCAGCAGATTGGCAAAAAAGGTCACTCCGCTTTCAGCTGTATGAAAAAAAAGGCGAATCAAAGGAAGGTCATTTTTCATGTATTCTCGTAAACGAGAATACGCGGTTCTGACATTTCGCGGCACAGAAATATCATAATCGGAATAGAGTTCATCAAGACTTTTGCACCGCGTAAACAGGTTAAGAAGAGCAGTAAAATCATAAATTTTACCCTTCTCCGGCTCGTACAAGTATGTTATGTCATTCATTATATTACCTCAAAAATATTATCAATGATAATGGAAAACACGAACCAAAACAGTTCGATCGGTTATCTGTCGTAATTTTTTCGTATAATTTTATATTTTTCTTTAGTAACGACCGATAAATTCATTAATATCGCCTAAATTGGTTGATATCCCCTAAAAATCTTCCTTTATTTTACCCCACATCGAAATTAATTATATCATTCCTTTGTTTAAATTCAATCACTTTATTACTAAAATCTTGATTTTTAGCACAAATTTATTTTTAAAAATGTTAAATTTCTGCCTTCAAGCCTTATATATCCCCGTTACCACTACAGTTCCGAAGGGTTTTATGGTAAGATGGAAAAAATAATTTCAACATCAAAGAACAGCGGAGATACCATACATGATCATGTACAAATACGAAACCCATGCTCACACATCGGAAATCAGCCTGTGCGGAAAAATCAGCGCCGCGGATTTGGTCAGGTTCTATAAACAACAAGGATACAAAGGCATATTCATAACCGACCATTTCATAACCGGTAACACAACGGTACCGAAGGATTTGCCTTGGAAAACACGCATCGATATGTACTGCAAGGGCTTTGAAAACGCATATGCGGAGGGAAAGCGTATCGGGATTGACGTCTTTTTCGGTTGGGAACACTCATTTCAAGGAACGGACTTTTTGACCTACGGTTTGGACAAAGAATGGCTTTACGAACATCCGGAGCTGGAGGCAGCGGACCTGAATACATACAGCGACATTGTAAGGGCTAGCGGCGGTTTTGTGGTTCATGCCCATCCCTTTCGCGAAGCCGGCTATATCAGTATGATCCGTCTGCTTCCCCGTAAGGTGGATGCGGTGGAAACGGACAATTCATGCCGAACGGATTTTGAAAACTTTTTGGCCAATCAGTATGCCGAAAATTACGGCCTTTTGAAATTCGCCGGATCCGATAACCACAGAGGGCCTCTTCCTCGCCTTGCGGGAATACAGGTGGCCGAGCCTTTAAAAACGGAAACGGATCCGGTTGATGCCATAAAATCCGGGAAATTTGAAATGTTCTCGCTTATCAACGACGGAAAATGACATTCAATATTCCATAGAAACTATGGTGTATAGAAGAAAAAGTTGAATCATCATTCAGGGAATGCTAGAATGAAACAAAGAAGCTTTGAAGCTTTTGGCTAGGCCAATAGGATAAATAAAAGG
>JAAYHZ010000137.1 GCA_012744235.1 Clostridiaceae bacterium | reverse complement strand
TCAATGATCTCACCCTTAAACAGAATTTAACTCGTACATGTAAATATTAACACAGATTGTGGTATCAGGCAATAAAATAGATTTAATATATTATTCCGCAATTCTTCTTTGCTTTTTACGGGTTTTCTCGAAAAATCTCTTCACTGCCTTCGATTTTTTTAATAATCGCTTCCGTTTTTCGACTCAAATCTTCCAAGGTTTCCGTATTTTCTATGATGTAATCGGCGATACGAAAATACTCGTCATCACTCATTTGGTTTTTCATGACGGACCGAATTCTTTCTTCGCTCATATTTGGATTTCGAGCCTTGATCAAGTCCAATCTTTTATTCAACGGAGCCCAAACCGTTACTACTATATCCACGATGTCTAAAAAGCCTTTTTCAACCGGCAAAGGGCAATCGTAAGCAATACGGTGTAAGCCTTTTTCTTTAAGGTCTTCTATTTCCTTTAAAGCGATTTCTCTCACCGCTTTATGAGTAATACGGTTCAATTTCGCCAGCTTTTCCGAGTCGTTAAAGACAATTTCGGCTAATTTCGAACGGTTTATTCGGCCGTCTTCATAAAGAATACCTTGTCCGAAGCAATTGACGGCTTCATGATACGTTTCGGTTCCGTACTCCAACATGTTTCTTGCAATTTTGTCGGCATCCACAATAGAATAACCGAACTTGTGAAAAATTTTCGTTACGGTGGATTTTCCGGAACCGATCCCCCCCGTGATTCCGACGATCATATTTCCTCCGTTCATATCTATCATATTTACTTCGTATCAAACCAACTCTTTCCGATATTGACGTCAACCGATAATTTTGTTTTCAATTTGACGGCAGATTCCATACATTCTTTGAGAAGTACGGCTACTTGTTCCGCCTCTTCCGGTTCCGCTTCGATTATCAGCTCGTCGTGAACCTGCAGAATCAGTTTCGACTTTAAACCTAACTCTTTTAGCTTTTTGTACACCTTCACCATGGCCACTTTGATGATGTCGGCGGCACTGCCTTGTATGGGTGCGTTCATGGCCACCCTCTCACCGAACATTCTTATCTGTTTATTGGACGAATTCAATTCGTCAATGTATCTTCGTCTGTGTAAAATGGTTTCCACATATCCTTTTTCATAAGCGGATGCAACGACTTCCTTCATGTAAGAAGCCACGCCGTTGTAGTGCTCCAAATAATCGTCGATATATTTTTTCGCTTCTTTGATGGACACCTTTAAGTCTTCGGACAAGCTGAATTCGCCTATGCCGTACACAATACCGAAGTTAACCGCTTTTGCTCGCGAACGCTGTTCATAGGTCACTTCCTCCGGTTCCACGCCGAACACCTTGGCTGCGGTAATACGGTGAATGTCCATATCATTGGCAAAAGCCTCTTGCATGGCTTTATCGTCGGCAATATGAGAAAGTACGCGAAGCTCAATCTGTGAATAATCCGCATCCACCAAAACCTTGTCGCCGTATGCGGTAAATGCTTTTCGGATATTGCGGCCTTCTTCCGTTCGAACGGGAATGTTCTGTAAATTCGGTTCGGTGCTGCTCAGCCGCCCGGTTACCGTTACGTCTTGCTTGAACACGGTATGAATTCTTTGGGTTTTCAGATTGACAAGGCTTAACATGGCATCCACGTAAGTGCTTTTTAGCTTCACCAATTGGCGGTATTCCAAGATATGCTCGATGATTTCGTGGCGATATCTTAATTTTTCCAAAACGCCGGCATCCGTAGAATACCCGCTTTTGGTCTTTTTTACGGCGGGAAGTTTTAATTCCTCGAATAAAACTTGCCCTAATTGCTTCGGAGAATTGATATTGAATTCATGACCGGCAATCGTATAGATGCTAAACATCAATTTTTCAATTCGTTTTTCAAGATCGATTCCGTATTCGGTTAAAGCTTCTTTATCCAAGTAAAAGCCGGTGTATTCCATAAAGGCCAAAACCGTAATCAAAGGAATCTCCACGTTTTTAAACAAATCGTACTGATTGTTATTAAAAAGCTCTTCGAAAAGCTTGTCCTTGAGCAAAGTCATGGCATAAGCCTCTTGGGCCAACGCTCCTGCCTTTTGCAGCAGAATATCGTCTCCGCAATCGGTTTTTCCGATCTCGGAGCCGGTGTATTTGCCGTATAGGGTTTTTATGGAATAATCCTTTGAGGAAGGATCCAAAAGATAAGCGGCGATTAATAAATCAAATGCCTGTTGTTCTTCTATGATCTCAAACCAAGACAAAGCCAAATACAGCTGCTTTAAATCGTATCCTAAAAGAGGACATCCGGACGAGATTTTTTCTCTTAACAGGCATACGACCTTATCATAGATCGCATCGTCGGTTTCACAGTCCGAATCCGCCAAACGTCGGGGATCTACGTAATAAGAGCCTTGATTTGTATGGATGCAAAAATCCGTTATTTTAACAAAAGGATGATCCTTTGCGTCCGTTTTCACAAGAATGTTCAATTCCGTCAAAGAATCTAAGAGAGAACAAAGCTCTTTTACGGACGCTATAATCGAAACGGGACACGAAAAAGCGTCTTCTTCCTTGCTTTCCGCCGTTTCCTGTAAACCTAAACGTTGAATCAACGAATTGAATTCCAGGTCTTTAAAAAGCTTAAAAAGACGCTTACGGTCATAATCTTTAAGAGTAGCATCATCTAATGTAAAACCGTGGTCGGTTTCGGTATCGATTTTGGCAAGTTCGTAGCTAAGATAAGCCTCGTCCTTGTGTTCCGTTAATTTTTGCTTCACGGAAGGCGGTTTTATTTCCTCGATATGACGATACACTTCGTCTAAGGATCCGTATTCGCCGATTAATTTTAATGCGGTTTTTTCGCCTATTCCGAGAACTCCGGGAATGTTATCCGATTTGTCCCCCATCAATGCTTTCACATCGATCATTTGCTCCGGCTTCAGCCCGTATTTTTCCGTGAAGGATTCCAGATCGATAAACTCGGTTCCGGAAACTCCTTTTCTAATCACCGGCAGTTTTACGGATACGTTCGGATCGATCAGTTGGTAAGCATCACGGTCGCCGGTGAGTATCACCGTTTTGTATCCTTGCTTGCCGAATTTTTTACATATGGAGCCGATGATATCGTCCGCTTCATAGCCGTCCTTTTCAATGATGCAGACGTTCATAGCCGATAATACGTCTTTTAGAACGGGAAATTGAACGGCCATCTCGTCCGGCATTCCGGTTCGATTGGCCTTATAGAGGTCGTATTGCTCATGACGGAAGGTTTTTCCCTTTCGATCGAAAGCCACGCATACATGGGTCGGCTGCTCTTCGTTCAAATTTTTAAAATAGATGTTCAAAAAGCCGAATATGGCATTGGTGTATAAACCGGAGGATGTTTTCAAAAGATCCCCCGTACTGCCTAAGCCGTAAAAGGCTCGATTGAAAATGCTGTTTCCGTCTATGAGCAACAATTTTTGCATATGATTTTCTCCGATCCATTCCCTTTGTAATACGACTAGCCTTCGCTTATTTCAACGGTAACGTTGGCATACTGAACTTCATTTTCTAATTGTACCAGTCTGTTGTTCATTTTGTCCAGTTCATTTTCCTTTTCATCCAAAAGGGCTTTGTTCGACGGTTGATTTTCCTTTATATTCTCAATTTGGTTATTCAAATCCTCAATGATTTCCCTTATTTGTTGAACCTCGTATCCATAGTCTATGATCGATAATTCGTTTTCGATATACCCCGATACCAATCCCGCTTTCTTTAAAGCCAAGAGCTCTTGGGTAAAGGAGCTATAATTTTGACTTGGCAATGATATGGTCAATACCAAGCTGTTTCCATTTACCGTCTTGTCTTCCGCAGGATCGTTCCATCCTTGGTAGCTTTGGGCGATATTACGTACTTTTTCGGCGATATCCTCTTTTTGATCGGTGATAAGGGCGATCTTGTAATTTTTCTGTTCGTACGTCATGGGTCTTGCCGTGAAAAACCGAATCGGTTCCGATTTCTCTTCATCGTTCTTTGC
>JAAYHZ010000136.1 GCA_012744235.1 Clostridiaceae bacterium | reverse complement strand
CGGTAAACCAAGTGATCGCCATCATACAATACGGGATTGCTAAAAAATAGAGGATAACACATAAGGAAGGGGTAAAAATATGGGATTGGCTTTTCAAGTGGAAAACTTAAAATTCAAATACCCGTCATCCAAGGAAGATACCATAAAAGGAATCGGCTTTGATGTTCGGGAGGGGGAGATATTCGGGCTTTTGGGTCCTTCGGGAGCCGGAAAATCCACAACCCAGAAGATATTGATCAAGCTTTTAAAAGACTATACCGGAAGCATTCAATATTTCGGGAAAGACCTAAAGTCCATGGACAACTCGTTTTATGAGGAGATCGGTGTAGGCTTTGAAGTACCCGTGCATTTTTCCAAGCTCACCGCTATGGAAAACATGAAATATTTCTCGCAATTCTATAAAAAAACGGCGGATGTTCAAGCCTTGATGAAAAGGGTCGGTCTTTGGGAGTATCGCGATGTCAAAGTAGGAGAATATTCAAAGGGTATGAAGGTACGTCTGAATTTTGTTCGTGCCATGCTAAACGACCCGAGGGTTCTTTTTTTGGATGAAGTGACAAACGGGCTGGACCCGAAGAATGCCGGCATTATTAAAGAAATGATTGCCGAATACCGAGCGAAAGGGGGCACGGTATTCTTAACCACCCATTTGATGAACGATGTGGAACAGCTGTGTGATCGAGTAGCGTTTTGCGTGAACGGGAAACTGATCGAAATCTCTACCCCCAGAGATTTGAAGCTAAAGTACGGCAAGCGTGAAGTCAAGGTGGAGTACAGGGAGAACGGGACCGTTTCAAGCGCCGTCTTTCCTTTGGACGGTATCGGGTTTAACGAGGACTTTGTGAGTCTTTTGAAATCCGGAAAAGTGGAAACCATACACAGCGGAGAAACATCCTTGGAAGAAATATTCATCATCGTGACGGGAGTTGAAGTAAAATGAAAAATCTATCCAAGCTTATAGCCGGCGAAATGAAACGGCTCATACGATACAAAATACTTCCTGTCAGCCTTGTAACCGCCGTCCTTTGGACTATCCTCTTTTTGTTTTTGTCCGAAAGTGAAGCCCGAGAAATCGCGCCTCTTCTTATACTCATCGATGTCGCCGCCATGTCCATCCTTCTTTTAGGAGCATCCCATCACCTTGAAAAGCAAGAAGGCACCATACGAAGCATGCTGGTGATGCCGGTATCTTATGGTCAAATACTGGCGGCAAAGGCCGTATCCTCCTTGGTGCTTGCCGTTGAATCCGCCGTGGTTACGTCCGCCGCTCTTTTCTTTATACACGGCGTAACCTTTAATTATGCCGTCCTGCTTTTGTTCGTCGCCATTGCCGGAGCGGCCCATGCGGCAATCGGGGTTGTCCTATCTTTAAAAAGCAAAGACTTTACTTCCATGCTCGGTTTGCTGCTAGGATATATGTTCGTGTTTACCTTGCCTTCTTTTCTGTTTAATTTTGGCGTCATAGAAGAAAAGTACGAATGGTTCCTTATGATATCACCGTCCCATTCGGCAAGCCGGCTGATTATATCGGCTGTCACCGGTGAGTATAATGCGGCTTTGACGGCGGCCGGATGCTTGTATTTGGTTGTTTTGACTTTTCTTCTTTTTAAGTATGCCGTATTTCCCATGTTTAAAAACGATATGGCAAGGGGGTAATAGGATATGAAAAAATATTTGTCGTTATTAAAGTATGAATTAAAAACCGTCTTACGAGATCCCGTCAACCTCTTTATGTGCCTGTTTCCCGTTATCGTGTTGATCCTTTCATGCTATGTGTTTCCGCTTATCATGGAATCCGTCGATCCGACAAAGGGCATGACGCTTCAAATCACCATGCTTCTTTTGCTTGTCATTATACTTGCCTTCGGATCCTTTTTCCTTGCGGCTTTGGCTACTTTCCTTTTGCTGGAACAAAAGGACGAGAATACGCTTCATACCATTGCCGTTACCCCTTTGGGAACCTCCGGTTATTTGAAATTCAAAATGACCTATATCTATATCGTATCCGTTATCGGGATCATTGCCATCCTCCTTGGAACCAAGCTTATTGCCGGAGATAAATACGCGATAGGGGGAAAATCCCTATTCGATAACATCAATGCTTTCCATATCCTTTCCTTTGCCGTTATAAACGGGTTGTTTACGCCGGCATTGGGGATGCTCCAGGCCGCCTTTGCAAAGAACAAGGTGGAAGGCTTCGCATTTATAAAAGGCACCGGTATTTTGGCCTTGATTCCCGCCTTGATGATTTTAGAAGCTTTTCAAGGAGGGCTTCAATACGTGTTGGGTATATTCCCGAACTTTTGGGCCATAAAGGGCATGGTCCTTGAGCTTATGCCTTATGAACACGGCGCCAATTTAAGCTTTCCCTTCTACCTTCTCATAGGAGGGGTGTACAATATCTTTTTGCTTGTATTGGCATACCGATATTTTGTAAAAAGAGCACAGTACGAATAAGCCCGTAACGAATTTATTCGGCCGTGATCCGATTCGGGTCGCGGCTTTTTTCTTTTGATGCCGAAAAAGGTGATTGCCAATCCATTGATTTTTAGATATAATAATTTATATACGAAACTATTTACAATAAAAACTTAAGGCTCGGGAGGCGGCAAACATGTATCGGCAAAAGGGATTATTGTTGCTTTATTCTTGTTTCAATATGAGAAGGCAGTTGAATCGATTCATAAGCGGCGGCAATCTTTCGCAAGGGGAATACCTTGTTTTACGGAATATTCGGCTTTCGAATAAGGAATCGAAGGGAGACGATCGGGAAGGAACCCTTAAGGCGGCGGATCTTTCGGACATGCTGGAATTGTCCCGTCCCTCCATTACGAGAATACTTAACACTTTGGAGAATCGAGGATACATTACCCGCAGCATCGATCCGAAGGACCGAAGGAGCATTCGCATGGAATTGACGGATGCAGGGAACGAAGCTTTCGATTTGGCAAATAGGAGGATAGCGGATACCGCCGAAAGAATTGCAGAATCGTTAGGAGAGGACGATACGGATAAACTAACGGAGCTTTTGGATAAGCTGGCGGAGGTATATAAAAAGATGTTTGAAGAGAAAGAGGGGGAAAAGGGTGAGCGATCCTAAGAAAAAGAAGGTTTTAAACCGGATTTTCGTCATCCTTGCGCTCGGCGCGATTGTATTCGTCATCGGGTATGCGGTAAGCGGTATGAAGAGCGGAGGGCTTCTTCGAAACCGATT
>JAAYHZ010000135.1 GCA_012744235.1 Clostridiaceae bacterium | reverse complement strand
CGGAACTATACGAGTCCCGCATCCGATCAAGATGCGGGATTCTTTTTACTAAAAAAACATGTAATAATAAAAAAGCCGGGATTTGAATTTCCCGGCTTTTTTGCTTTTTCGATATTTCATCGAAAAATAAAAAGAGAGTGTTTGCTTCAACAATCTGAAAACACACTCTTTCATAATTACTCTTTTTAATAAAAATATAAGACTTACGCGTTAATCTAATCTTTAAATCCTTTACCGGGTTTGAATACCGGTGTCTTCGATGCGGCAATACGAATCGGTTCCTTGGTTTGGGGATTTCTGCCCATTCTTTCGGCACGCGCTCTTACTTCAAATGTACCGAAGTTAACTAATACTATTTTTTCATTGTTCGTTAATGCTTCTTGTACTGCGTCTATAAAGGCATTTAATGCAGCCTCACTGTCCTTCCTGCTGAGCCCTGATTTTGTTGAAATCGCTCTTACTAAATCTGCTTTATTCATTGGGGTCCTCCTTTACATGGAATTTGTCACCATTCTACTCCTGAAACCTTGATATGTCAAGAGTTTCGAGCTAATTACAAGTATTTTTACCAATAAAATTAATTGCTATTCAATAATTACTGTAAAATAAGAAATATGATGTAAGGAAGGCAAGGAATCACATAAAAATCCATATCCCCTTATTGAAGATAAATGCGTTTTCCATGTATACTAAGAACAAATAAATAAAGATAGGATAAGACAATGAGAGTCATACAAGATACTGTCGTTATTGCCGCCGTAGAAAAAATGTGCATCGAAGCAAACTGTCATTTGTGTGAAGATGTCAAAAGTGCGATTGAAAAGGGGCGAAAGGAAGAAACATCGCCCATAGGACAATATATTTTGGACCAATTAATCGAAAATGCCGAAATTGCAGACAGCTGCAATATGCCGATCTGCCAAGATACCGGAATGGCGGTTTTCTTTGTTGAAGTGGGAAACAAGGTGCTGATCGAGGGAAGAAATTTGACGGAGGCCATCAATGAAGGCGTTCGCCGAGGATATACACAAGGTTTTTTGCGTAAGTCCGTTGTTGCCGACCCTTTCTTCAGGGAAAATACAAAGGACAATACGCCTGCCGTTATTCATTATGAATTTACGGAAGGAGATCGATTAAAAATTACATTTGCCCCGAAAGGCTTTGGCAGTGAGAACATGAGCCGGCTGAAAATGTTGAATCCTTCGGACGGAATGGAAGGGGTAAAAGAATTTGTGATAGATACGGTTTTGAAAGCGGGGCCGAATCCGTGTCCGCCCATTGTTGTGGGTGTGGGAATCGGAGGAACCATGGAAATGGCGGCTTTACTGGCGAAAAAGGCGTTAACAAAGCCGATACATGAGAAGAATCCCGTTGAATACTTGGATCGCATGGAAAATGAAATTTTAGAAAAAATCAATGAAACGGGAATCGGACCCGGCGGTTTAGGGGGGAAAACTACGGCTTTGTGTGTTCGTATCCTTGTTTATCCTACCCATATTGCCGGATTGCCTGTAGCGGTAAATATCAATTGCCATGCCGCACGCCACGCGGAAGTCGTCATTTAATTGCATAATAGGAAGGATAAGAATATGAAAAACATTGTAAAGCTGACTACCCCTTTGGATCCTAATAGAATCGAAACGCTCCGGTGCGGGGACTTTGTGGAAATCACAGGCACGATCTATACCGCCAGGGATGCAGCCCATAAAAGAATGAAGGAAATGCTTGAGAAAAATATGAGCTTGCCTTTCGATTTGTCCGGACAAATTATCTATTATGCCGGACCTTGTCCCGCCAAACCGGGACAGGTTATCGGTTCCATAGGGCCTACCACATCCGGTAGAATGGATGTCTATACGCCGCTTCTTTTAAAGCAGGGTTTGGCGGGAATGATCGGTAAGGGCAAGAGAAGCCAAGAAGTCATTGACGCCATGATTCGTTACAAAAGCGTGTATTTCGGAGCGACCGGCGGTGCAGGAGCTTTGATATCCAAATGCGTGAAAAAGGCGGAAGTGATTGCTTTTGATGACTTGGGAACGGAAGCGATACGAAGGCTGTATGTAGAAGATTTGCCGGTTATCGTGTTGATCGATTGTAAAGGCAATAAGCTGTACAAAGAGTTTGACAAGTAGAATGACATTCAGTAAAATGAAAAGAACGAGAAAGAGAGTATGTAAATGAGG
>JAAYHZ010000134.1 GCA_012744235.1 Clostridiaceae bacterium | reverse complement strand
ATGTTATAGTCTCCGGTCATTCCGCGACCTAATACGGGTTTTTCTTTGATCATCTCGATAGCGTTATCCCATAAGTTAATTCTTCCCGACAAGTTTTCAACTCTTTTTGCATCCTTTTTCAATAACCGTACAAATATATCCGTATACTTTTTTTGAACCTCAAAAACGAACACCGATACAAAAACGCCGATATACGCTAACGAATAGGTGATTACGTTGAATACGATCTCCCTTTTCATGATGAAGGGGAAAAGGTAGTAAACAAGGATCGGTATCCACGAAGCGATATTGGATCCGGATTCCGCATAATAGATCATATACGTACAAACACCCAGCATACCGGCAATAAGTATGCTTCGAAGCCAATGCTTTTTCTGTACGTTCCTCAACGATAGCATTACCATTGTGAGGATATAGATCGGCGACAATTGGTTGGCATGTCTTAAGAAAAACCAATATTTTCTCGTAAGGTTAAGAGGGTTCGTAATCATCGTCACGAAATTAATCAACACCAAAATGCTCAAGACCGTTGCAAAGGCCGAAACCAATTGCCTCGGTTTTTTCTTAAGTCCCAGTTCAAAGAATGTATAGGCACCGATGATCGGGTAAGCCTCGGATATGACGGCTTTAACGGATCCGTCATTGATAATTGTAGATATCCCCTTACAGACATACAACAGCAAAAGACCTAAAAATACCGGGGAATAGGACCGCCTGCATTTATATACATAGATCAAAAAAGAAAGTACAAATACGATTCGTAGGCCGGTCAAGTAAACCGTGCTTACCGTATCCCATTCCAAATGAGTAACGTAATAGGGCTTGTAAAAGACGGCGGAAGCAAAGAAAAATAGGAGAAAATAAAATACATTTACCGAACGGGACAAGAAAGTCACGAACTTGTTTGTGTATTTGTATAGGTGCTTGTTGGTTTTAAACAAGAAGGCCTTGGCTTTGTTGCGAAAGCTTAAGGGTTTTCCCGTTAAAAACTCTTTGTCGTAAAGATCGTTGTATTTTTTCCCGTACAAGTTTCCGGTATGAACCCCGTTTAAAAACAACATGGCCAGGTAATCGTTCAAAAGACTTTTAAGCTCTTGGTCTTCCAAGGCTTCATAAAGCTCCTCAAGCTCGTAGCAGGTTTTTACCAAATCGATTCCGTTTTTCCTTTGGTTCTTCTTCCTCATGATGGAGTCTTTTCGAACTACGTAATAATAGAAAGGGAATTTTACGTACTTGACTTTTCGAGCTTTTAAGAAAACCCTCGGCGTCCACTGTTGGTCTTCATGAAGGATTCCTTTTTTAAAGAACAATTCGTTTTCTATCAAAAAATCTCTTCGATGCAAATGAAGCCATGCGGTCATGTACATTTTATCGGCCTTCAGCTGTATTTTCATAAACTCTTTTCCGGTTAATACGGAATCCGAAGGAATTTCAACATGGCTCATTTCAACCTCTTCGTCCCCTTGTATTTGAACCGCATCCCCTACAAGGATATCCATGCCTTCTTGCAGCTGCTCACAAAAAACCTCGCAGGTTTTTTCGTGAATATAGTCGTCGGAGTCCACGAACAGAACATAGTCTCCCGAGGCTTTCAAAAGCCCTGCGTTTCGTGCATCGGAAAGGCCCCCGTTTTCTTTGTGTATCACGTGCACACGAGGATCTTCTTTTCCGTAGGCATCGCAAATTTGAGGACATTCATCCGGACTGCCGTCGTCCACAAGTATAACTTCAATGTCTTTCATGGTTTGGTTTAATATGCTGTCTACGCATCGATGTATCGTACTTTCCGTCATATACACCGGTACGACGATGGAAATCTTCGGTTTTAACATGAGCATCCCCTTTAACGAACAAAATTTAAAACTTTCTCTTTAAAATCCTTGTTTTCTTTTATAACGACCTCCAAAAATCGTCTTCGTCCTTGATCAAAAAGTTCTACTTGAAAGCTTCTTATATAACCCAACACGGCATCTTCCGTATTATTGAAATCTTTGATTACAAGCCCCAGATCGTATTCTTTCACAACCTCCGACAAATACGTCCCCTCAAAAGCGATAACGGGTTTTCCGTATATGGCGGCATTGTACAGCCGGTTTGTAAGGAAGGTTTTGCAATTGATAAAATCGTTAGGCTCCAAAGCGTTGATCATATCGGAGCTCAAGTACAAAGAAGGCTCTTGTTCTCTTACATACCTTCCCGTAAGCTCTACGTTTCTTATGGGGCTTTGCTTTAAATAGGCATCGATGTCTTTGTTGACAAAGCCTTCCCCGTGAAACTTTAAGGATATACGCTTCGAATCCTTTAGAGCATTCATAAAATCAACGGTTATTTGATATTCTCTTAAGGCCCCGATATAGTTTATAAAAATATGTTCTTTGGCGGGAAGGCTTGGATCCGCCTCATGGATGTTTTCTAAGGATTCGATTCGGGTATTATGGTTGACGGTATAGGTTTCTCCTTCGGGAAGCCATTGCTTGTATGCCGGCGACGATAAAACCGTAGAAGTCGCGTTTTGAATGGCCTTCTTCATATTAAAACAATGCATTAAAGGATGATAATCCCGTATATCGATGATGTACTTGTTCTTGTACTTCTTCAACAAATACCGATGCAAGAAAAACAAAAGCTGAATTCCGAAAACAACGATTTTATCGTATCGATATTTCTTCAGAAGCTTAAATACGAAGGAAGAGTACTTTACATAATCAAAAAAGCCTCTTTTGTAGCAAGCCTTTGAATCTCGGAAAACAAATTCGTTAATCTCTTCGATTTGAAATCGGTCCCATCGAATAACGTCGTATTTTATGCCCTCTTCGTCTAATATTTTTGTATAGTTTCCAACGTAAGGCATATACAACATATTGGCAGGACATACCAAAGCAATTTTCATGACTTTTCTCCCGTAAACCGGTGTTTACAAACATTTTCAATCGATCGATACCATTATACACCAAACCTTCGCATAATTCTTTCGTATGCGATCCTCGTATGAAAGTGTTCCTCCAAATACCGTCGTCCGTTTTCTCCTAATTGCGAAAGCTTATCCTTTTCCTCTATAACCTTCTTTAAAGTCTTTTTAAAATTTAGGGTATCGCCGCTTTCGCACCACCGGCCGAAGTCACCTTCTAAAATGGCGTCTTTTACGTCCGTATTTTTATCCGTTGCCGCCAAAACGGGCAAGCCGTGGTTCATGTAATCCAATATCCTCGAAGGAAAATTCGGTACCGTAAACCTTCGGTCCAAAAAGATCAACCCCACGTCGCAGGCTTCCAATAGCTCGTAGTATTCTTTGATCCTTAAGCTGTCCAACACGGTGATATATTCGTCGGAGGCCGTATTTTTGTATTCCTTGAGTTTATAAAAATCGGTTCCGGAGCCTACCATGACAAAATGAATTTCCTTGTTGTCCTCGTTGTCTTTTAGCACCCGAACAATATAGTCCACGTCTTGGGGCTTTCCGAAGTTACCTCCGTAAACGAATATCAATTTATCCGAAGGAAGTGAGAATCGTGCTCTTAGCATCCTTTTTCTTTTTTCTCTTTCCTCCGGGCTAACTAAATCCGTACGAGGGTTGATGGTATTCGGGCATATTTCAACTCGTTTCGGGTCCAAATACGGATTGTGTTTTAAAAGAAAATCCACATTGGCTTGGGACATGCAGCCGATGTAGTCGCTGATTAAATACAATTGTTTTTCTTTTCTTCGAAAATAACGATATATAACGGCCGTCCATCCGGTTTTCTTTAACAGCCCGATATCGCAGGCGTTTTGAGGGAAAAAGTCTTTTAGCATCAAATAGGAGGCCGCACCGTCTCTTTTCTTTAAAAAAGCCACCGTTTTGGTTACGGTTATCGGCGGTGTGGAATAAAGGACCAAATCGAACTTGACGTCTCCGAAATATTCTTGTATGGCTTTTTTAAATTGCATACCGATGAAAAAGGTGGAAATACCCTTTTCGATCCGGCCGGTTTTTGTGATGTTGCCGGTTTTCACCCGTAAGACCTTCATTCCGTGTTCGATGTTCATTTCGGTAGGAAGACCGCTCCGCCTTTCCCTTTGGCACACCACATAAACCGAATGTCCTTGGTCTCGAAAGTGCCGAAGCAAATCGGGATAAACGGTGTTTTCGCCTAAATCTTGCAGTCCTCCGATGGAAAGAAACACGATGTTCATATCAATCTATCCTTCAGAATTCTCGGTATTGGGGGAAGAATCCGTTGTTGCACTGAAACCCCCGTTCCCCGTTTCGAATGGCCATAAGCTCGTCGTATTTTTCCCGATTAAATATTCTTTTGCCGATATAAAAGCGACGGATGTTATCGGGAGCAAAGCTTTTCTTAAATCGAAAGATGCCGTCGTCTTTACCGTATCCGCCGCCTAAGACGAAACGTTTCAATCCTTTTTCCTTCAACCACTTAATGGCCTCCACCTTCAAAAAATCGTTCGGCCTTAAGTGAAAATATCGGCTGTCGGATCCTCCTAAGAAGGAATAGCCGTTTTCCTTTCCGTACAGGATCAGCTCCGTTGAAATGACCTTGTCCTCGTAAAGAACGTGAATATATACCGTATTTTCCTTTAATTCATTGATGGTATGAAAAAATTCTTCGGGAAAATAATAGTAGGATTTGGCATCCTTTCGGTCCATGGTCCCGTAATACACGTCAAGAAAATCCTTCAGTCGTCTTCCCTCTTCGTCGATTTCCACTTGCAGCCCTGCCGTATGAGCCCTTTTCATATTCTTCCTCACTTTATGCTCAAAGCCTTTGATGATGTCCTCCATATCCGGATCCAAAGGACATACCACGTTGCCGGTACAGGACTCGATTTTGCCTTCAAAAACATCCGTATACTTGGTGTACAAATGGAAACGAATAAACTCGGATATGTACCCTTTTTCTTTGCATAATTCCACGTATTCTTTCTCTAAAGATTCACAGCCTTCCCCTTCAATCCAAAACCCGCCGTAGCCGTAGGGCGTGGAAAGGTCGAACCAACGGTTCTTTTCCAATTTCCCTAAAAAGGGCTTGCTTTCGGCAATGTCTCTTTTCATAACTACATTCATGGCTTTCGCCGTATCGCTTTCGTAATAGAACAACAACGGTTTTCCGTCTCCGATTCTTTCATACGCTTTGGCATAGCAACTTAAATAATAGACGTCGTAACGGTCAAAGCTTTTTACAATGGAATCCCATTTTGCCGATTCTTCTATAGGTACGATGGTTATCATGATAAACGATTTTCTCCTCTGTCCTTTACCTTTTTTTCAAACTGCAGCCTTGTAACATAAAATCCCTGTTTTTCATAAAAACGAATCACGTTTTCATTTTCCTTTGTAGCCATAAGCTCCATTGTTTGTATTCCTTCATCAAACGCAATTCTTTCGATGCAATCCAAAAGTTTTGTTCCGACACCTTGCCCCCTGTATGCCGAATCGACGGCAATCTCGCTGATATGAAGCCTTGTCTCCCCTAAGAAGCTTCTTTTGTATGCCCATAAAAATCCGATGATCTTCCGGTCAACAAAGGCGCCGATGAGCATGGCGGATCCGTCCTTGCAAAATCGGATCATGTCTTTGTATCGAGATTCCGCAAACTCGTGTAAGCCGCCTTTGCCGGGAAAATTCAACCGGTAGTTTTCATAAAGCAGCCGAGTAATTTCGTCGGGATTTTTCTGCAAATCTTCCGTTTTAACAGGCCGAAATACGATATCTTTAGCCGCTTCCATTTCGCCTTTCTCCTCTTTCCGTATCCAGGTCCTTCAAAATGTGCTCCTCTCCTACAAGTATGTCCTTTCTTTGAAAGACCGCTAGGACCGTTTTTATTACAATTCTCATATCGTTTAAAAAGGTAATATTCTTAACATATTCGATATCTTTTAAAAACCGCTCGTCCCAAGACAGCGCGTTTCTTCCGCTGATTTGGGCAAGTCCTGTAATCCCCGGCCTTACGCTGCTTCGTGCTCTTTCATGCTCGTAATAATAGGGCAAGTACCGAACCAAAAGAGGCCTGGGCCCTACAAAGCTCATATCACCTTTTAGAATATTAAACAGCTCCGGCAGCTCGTCCAAGGAGGTGGATCGTAACAGTTTTCCGAATCTCGTCAGCCTTTGGTGGTCCGGAAGAAGCCTTCCCTCCTTGTCCCTCTCATCGGTCATGGTCCGAAACTTGTACATGACGAATATCTTCTCATAAAGCCCGGGCCTTTCTTGCTTGAAAAGGACGGGCTTTCCTAAGTTTATTCTCACAAGTATCGCTAATATGAACATGACGGGACTTAATATGACGATCGCCAAAAAAGACAAAACAAAATCCATGGGTCTTTTTATATATCGGCAATATATGCCGTTTTTAACCGTCACCCGATTTTCCTTGTCCGTAATATGTCGATCTTTTCGAAACCTCCTCATCTTTTACCCTAACCCGTAATTGATCGTTTTTTGAAATCATTAACGGTCTTATGTTACCTCAAATCATAAAATATGGCAATAACCAAAACTTGCTATAAAAGCGCCGAAAATGGTTGTATCCGTTGAAATTTGTACCGGATCGTGGTATTGTTTATATATATTAACAATTGTTTGCGGAATCGATCCGAAAACGAAAACCGGGTGACGTTTACATGAGAAAATCGATTACAATACTCTTGTTCTTTACCATTCTTTTCTCTTTTCTTCTTGTTTCCTGCACCGATTCGGACGGAAATTTTGAGGATATTAAAAACGTAACCTTAGATTACGACACTACGCCCTACCTTGACGAAGCCGTTATACGGATGGAGAATTTTTCTTTTCAATTTCTCGATTGCCTTCTCGTTCCGGCGGACGATTACGGTGAAAACGATTGCCTTATGATACGGGATCTCTTAGAGGATATTATTATTATAAAACCTTCCTTTTTGAAGCTGGTTGTAGGCGCATACAAATCCGTCGGCGGGGACGGGTACTTGCTCATGCTTTTGAATTTTGATCCCGAAGAGGATTTGGCGGAACGAGGTCCCTTCGAGCCCCGCATGAAAATTCAAGCCATTGACAACTTCGGAGAAGAAGCCGTTTTAATGTACAATTCCTTGCACAAATCCACCGTGGATGCGGAATTTCCCTACGGAATCCTTATTTTCAAAGCCAATTACGATGCGGATACCATCTTTTTTATGTTTGACGATCAAAAGTTTAAGCTGGATTTCTATTATTCCGACAGCGATGAAGACGATGGCAGCGATAAAAACAACGAAGAAGGGCGAGAGGAAATGTATCTTCACAAAACCGAATGCATACATCTCTTACCCGCCCGTTTATAAGAAATGCGCTTTATAACGAAGCCTCGTATTCGATTGTAACGGAAGTCACGTAAGGCGAATTGCCGCCGTTTTTGGCACCTAAGGCCAACATGTATTGTACATACCTTCCGGATAAAGCTTGGTCGTGAATTTCGCAAGGGCTTTCAAACCACGAATTCAGCCCGTTTTTTCCCATCCAAGGTGCGGATTCGATTTCTTCTTTGGTATCCGCACAGCGGATCCGGCACTTGACCCATGTCAAAGGAGGAAGCTCCGCTTCCCAATTGACGGAACAAATTCTTGATTTTACATCAAGCTCTTTAACCTTGGAGATATAAATCTCTTCTTCGCTTCGGTCCATGATATTTCCCGCATCCACCGCCATCAAGCCGTGGGGGCCGTATGTAGGAAGCCATACGATGTTTTCTTCTTTAAAGCCTTCCTCGGAGTTGTACCATATTTGGGAATACCCCTTATGGTCTCCGTAGGTTTTGTGATTGGCCACCGCCAAATCGATAAGGCCGTCGTTGTTAAAATCCAAGGCCAAGGAGCCGCAGGACGAATGGGTGAAAAACCTTTTTCGATGCTTTTCGGAATAGATGCCTCCCGGCTGTCCCCAATACAAATAGGCGTCAAGGTCTCGGTCTCTTCCGGAGTTGTAGGAGGTGATGAAAATGTCCAAGATACCGTCGTTGTTGAAATCCGCTACGGTGATGGAGTTGCTTGCATGACCGGGCAGCTGGGTGCATCTTCTTTTGTCAAAGCCGTCGGGTCCTCCCCAAAAAATGCTGACGCAAGAATCCTTCTTCCAATTCTTCGATTTGTACATAAATCCGCCTACGATTAAATCCGGCCAGCCGTCCTTATTCAGGTCCGCCACTTGGGCGCAGACGCTGTTCACCACGGGAAGATAGGTGACGTTATCCTTTGAAAATCCGTCGGGTCCTCCCCACAGGATCATAAAGTGATCCCCCAATATTTGGGATACGCAAAGGTCCAAATACCCGTCGTTGTTCAAATCCGCCGCCAGCATAAAGCGAACCTCGCAATACTCGGTATCAAGCCTTGCCTTGTTGTCGGAAGGCGAGAATATATCCTTTGACGGAGGTACCGGTTCGTAGGAATCGTCCAATTTGGGATCCAAAACGATCTTTTGCGGGTTTTCAAGATCAAACCCGTTTTCTCCCCCTTTGAATATTTTAATCACCGGGTTATGAAAACCTCCTACGGCGATATCCAGGTAGCCGGACTTTCGAAAGTCTCCGACGGCGCAGCCGTGGGCACGGTAGGTCGGAAAGACGGTTTTTCTGTCTTTTTTGAACCCGTCCGGCCCCCCGTGGTACAAGTAGCAGCCGGGGTCGATGCCTTGGGATACGGAATTCTCGGCGCAGTTGCACAAGAACAGGTCGTGTACTCCCCGATCAAAAAAATCACAGCAGATCAAATCCACACCGGCCCAGGTGGACAAAACGTCTCTTCTTTCGGGGTCAAATCCGTCGGGTCCGTTGTAGTAGACGAAAAGATCCACGTCTCCTCGAACGCGGCCGCTTTCGTGGTTAACAAATACGATTTGCTTTTTGTTTTTGCTGTCGGCGATATACACGTCCACGCAGTCGTGTACCGTATACTCCTTAATTTTTTCAATTCTTCGGTCCTTATGTAATTTATACACCGGGGTGTTGACGGTGTAGGTTATGCCGTTATTCCCCGAGCATAAGACAAGCTCCTTCAAGCCGTCGTTGTCGATGTCTCCTACGCATACGCTGCGTAAGGATTGCGCCAAAAACGTTACGTATTCGCCGGGGTTGATGCCTTCCTTCGTACCTTTGAAGATATAGCTTTGTTCCTCTTTTTCGATATCGTTGCAGATACATAAGACAAGATCGTTTTCATTCCTTCGAAAACAATCCGCCGACAGGGCATATACCGAGCCCGGTATATCCAAGGAAAACGATAAAGTCAGTTCTTTGTTATGTCCGGTATAAAAGCACGCCTTATTGTCCTTTACGACGTACAAGTACACGGTATTTCCCAATTCCACAAAGCAAGGGCGCCATGTATTGTTCCAAAGAAGGCGGGCTTCGGTGGAGCCTGCTCCTAAGCGCACGGGAGATGCCAAAAAATCGAAAACCGTCATTCGGTCTAAAGACAAGCCTTCTTCGGAACCCCAAAGGATCAGTACGGTGCCGTCGGCGCAGCGGACGCACAAATCGTCGTATCCGTCACGATCCAAGTCCCTAGCCTCTACAAATACGGCCTTGCCATGAAGTTCCATATCTTTAAAAGCCGTCTCGTAATATCCTTGTTCTTTACAGAAGAAAATGCGTAAATTCCCTTCGGTAGCAAAGACCAAGTCTTTTTTACCCCGTCCCGAAAAATCCCCCGCCGCCACATCCGTTGCGTTCGATGCGGGAAGCTCGATTCGGTACCTTAAGGATATGCCGTCATCGGACCCGTAATAGACAAAGGCGGGCACATCCGTATGGGTTCCGTTGTTTTGATGGGCTAAAACCAAAGAATCGTTTCCGTCTCCGAATAGGTCGGAAACCAAGCCTCCGTAGGCTCCTTGGGTAGGCAAGTACAAAAATTCGTCTTTTCGAATCGGCTCCGACACCACGGTTATATCCGGCCTTTCCCCCATGTCTTGGCTGTTTGCAAAGGCCACGTCCGCATAACCGTCTTGGTTAAAATCATACCGGAATATCCTCTGAAGCCTTCCTTTTCGAGAAACGTAAAGGTTCTGTCCTCCGTTTCCGAAAGTACCTCCGATAAAATCCTCGAACCCCTTCTCAACCCATTTTTTTCTCATGGCACGTCTCCTAACCGTCTTTTGGATTATGAAATTTTTAAGGTTTTCCATATCATGTATGCCTTGATTATATGCCGGGGGAAAAAGCCCGTCAATATTTCTCCTTCTCTTGTTTTTTTAGGATTCTTTTCCGGTAGAATGGGTTTTAAGAACCCCGGGTTATGTGAGGTATATCCCATGATGAAGAAAAAGCTTATGACTCCTCGAGAAAGAGTGCTGCGTGCGCTGCATCGTCAAGAGACGGACATGGTACCTTTTACAATTTACGATACCAAGTGGATTGAAGGGGATGCGAAAACGGAGCTGATGAAAAGAGGCTTATGTCCCGTAATCCGCATCACCTCCTACAAGGTACGTCGTCCCAATGTCACCGTCAAATCTTCTACATACACGGATGAAAACGGAGCCAAGGTAGTGCGAACCGTCTACAGCACCCCGGTCGGGGACCTTACCTCCTTGGTTCGACCGGCGGGCTTTACCAATTGGACCTTAGAGCATATGTTTAAAACAAAGGAAGACTACAAGGCGCTTCTTTTCTATGTCCGAGACGCCGTCGTGGAGCCGGATTACGACAATGCCGCCGCTATTTTGAAAAAAGCGGGAGAAGAATACGTGGTAAGAGACCAAATCCCCTTAGAGCCCTTACAGAACCTTGTATCGACTTACATGGGCACCGTCACCTTTTGCTTGGAGTGGATGGACAACCGCGATGAAATACTAAAGCTGTACGCCGCTTTTGTCGAACACGCCCGAAAAATCTATCCTCTTGTTGCGGAGGGTTCTTTGTCCTTTGCCAATTACGGCGGGAACGTGGTGCCTCAAATTTGGGGCGTTGAAAACTTCGAACGATATTTTGTTCCTCACTACAACGAAGCGGCCGAAATACTCCACAAAAAAGGAAAGCTTTTGGGAACCCACTTGGATGCGGACAACACCATAATCATGGAGTCCGTCGCCGGCACCGGTTTGGACTATATCGAAGCCTACGATGCGGGAATCGGTCCGTCCGTAAAGGAAGCAAGAAAATACTGGCCGGATAAGGTGCTGTGGCTCAATTGGCCTTCCGCTTGGCACCTTGAGCCGATAAACAAAATCAAGGATTTGACAAAAGGGCTGATCGAAGAAGCATATCCCGGTGACGGCTTGATTATCGGGATTACCGAAGACGTTCCAAAGGATCGAATCGTTCCTAACATGTTTGAAATCATGAAGGGAATTGAGGAAATGGGTCCCGTGAAAACCGAATAAGCATTTTTTTCTCAAACGGACATCCGGTGCAAGGATTTGGTCCGTTTTTGTGATTTACAGGTATACTCTTTTTAAGTTATTCTGATTGTAAAGGCGGTGATGATCAAGTGACGGATGAAAAGGACGTAAAAATGATGGGATTAATCGGCTTTAATGCCGATGCCGAAAGCGATGAGGAAAAAGAAGCGTATCTCGGGGACCGGCCGAATGACGTAATCCGTGTAAAATCAACGGATTTTATAGGGGTTCCTTTGACGCTGCCGGACGGAAGGGTGATGCTGTGGAATACGGTAAAAGAGGAAGACCGCTGGACGGCACAAGCCGTCGTATCTTCCGATAACGGCATATCATGGTCGAAGCCTTTCGAATTGTTTACATTCCCCGAAAGAAAAGACTGCCAATGGTACGGAGGAGCCGCCCTTGCGGATGACAAAGGCTATATTCATCTTTTCGGACTTGAGTACTATTCCTTCAGCTTTGAAAAAAGGCATACATCCAAATCCCTCTTGTACCATGTAATGTCCCAAGACGGGGGAAATACGTGGCTTCCGATAAAGAACCCGGACTTTGGCTACAGCTACACCGGATCCTCCAATAACGCGTTTCAATCGAATACGGGAAGAATCTTTGCTCCCATAAGCGCGTTATCGGACAGAAAAATCGGCGTATGGGTCAGCCTGTGCCCCTATTCCGACGATAACGGCCTTACATGGAACAAGCCTGTCAATGAGGTTGCCATCAACACCGGAGCCGCCGATTGGTATGAAAGCGGTGCCGCCGAACCCGTGGGAATACAGTTAAAAGACGGCAGGATATGGCTTTTGCCCCGCTCCCAAGACGGCTTTCATTGGGAAACCTATTCTTACGACGACGGCATTACTTGGACAAAGCCGAAGCATACGCGATTTATTAGCAACCAATCGGCCATGGCCATAACAAGACTTAAGGACCGGTCCCTCCTCCTTATATGGAACAACTGCGGAGCCGACGGTTTAGGTCCCATCCATTGGGGTGCCGCCGAAAGGGCGGTTGCCGCTGCCGCCATATCCTTCGACGAAGGGAAGACGTGGAAAGGGTATCGAGAAATCGGACGGGTCATATCCAATTCGGAAATCGGCTATCCTTATGTGACGGAAATGCCCAACGGAAGAGTTTTGGTGAAAATCGGGAAAATGCTCGTGGATGTGGATCCGAAGTTTCTTCTACGAACTCGGTTTGACGAAGATTTCCGATACGGGTTAAGGCGGTGGTCCACCTTAGCCGCACATGGACCGACAATCGATTACGATCCTTTTGACAAGACGAGAAAAGTAATGAAGGTTGTAAAGCCGAAAAGCGATGTCCCTTCCGGAGCATGTATCAACTTCCCTTACGGGGAAAAAGGCTCGTTGGCCTTTGAAATTATGATCAACGAAGGCTTCCAAGGCGCTCACTTTACCCTTTCGGACCATTTTGACCTTCCCGGCTTGGAAAGAGAAGGCAGCTTTCCCGTTGTCATCGATAAAAAAGGCAGGGTTCATCTAAACGGAAGCGGAGGAAGCCTGCTTCCTACCCCCGGCGACCTTACCTTCAATCAATGGCATACGTTGTCCGTTCGTTGGGATTGCAGGGAGCATGAAGCGGAATTGTATTTGGACGACGAAGAAATCGGAAGGCTTCATCAATATGTTTGTACGGAAGGCCTCTGCTATTTCCGAACCCGTTTATTATCAAAAGACACAGACCTGTCGGGCTTTTTCATAAGATCCTTGACGGCCGAAACAGAGTAGTTATAAAAAGAAAGCCGGTGCAAAGCCTTCGGAACCTATCCGAAGGCTTTTTTATCTGCCGGTTGTCGAATAGTTATCTTCCTTTCATGTTCATGTTATGGTAATATTATGTACAAAGGGAATCATCATACATGAACATCCGTATCCACTGAACACGTAAAAAATACAACATGCAAGGAGGAAATTCATATGCTGTATTTTATATTGTTTCTTCTGCTTCTACCGTTGTTTATACTCTTCGAGTCGGCAAAAAGAACGAAAAAGTAATCATAGATTTGCTTCTTGTGTTTTTTGTCGCTATTGACCTGCAAAGTATGATATGATATATCTATATATGTATATTTTTTCATTTTTAATCATATTTTGTGGGTTGTGTTTTATCGTTTACCCAACAAAGGAGCATATACGATGTCGTACATACGTCTTTTTAATTGTAATGAAGGGAAAGAATATTCATATAATGAAGCATTAGACATAGAATTCGTTTACACAAACATAAAGCAAAACGCACAAATCTATTTTGGAATCACGCCTCTTATAGATCGGAACATAACCGTTGATCTTTCCGATCCCGACTTTATAGCTAAAGACGATGAAGGTTCTCTTGTTATCGTACTGTTTCAGCAGCCTTTGGATATGAATGTTCTTTCGAAAGGGGTTTATTATCTCGACAAACTGAACTTGGATCCGTCTATCGATAAGAAGAAGACTAAGGTTCTCTGCATATCTCATATTTTTCAGCCTTTTGATGTGTATACGGCATCCTTATTAAATCGTAACATCCGATTGGTACGTTTTACTCTCTACTCCGATAACCTGCTTTTATTCGAACAAGTTTATCCGAATCAACATTATCAAGCTCTGCATGAAATACTTGATCTTAAAGACACGGCAAATTGGACGGCTCAAACAAAGACTTCTGCGAATGCACCGAATACGGCCCTTCGAGTCGCAAGAAAAAAAACCAATCTATGCGGCATCGGGCATTGTACGATAAAAAATAACCGCCATTATGTCGTATTTCCGAATCATCAAGCCGTCGAAATATTGGACTTGCCGGAATACTTCTATTTGGCGGAAGGCCAATTTGTGTTGGTTGACGAATACGGTTCTTTTAAGTATGCATACAACTACATATGGGAAGATAATGCCCTCAACCATATTATAGGCAGCTTTGCCGTAGTAAAAATCCAAGACAACAAAACATATATCGATAAAGGCAACGGTGTCATGCATCCATTAATGAAGGATACTCCGATTGAAATAAAGGATAAATCCATCGTATCCGTAGATAAAAACAACCGCTTCATCCGATATTACAAACCCCTCAAACGCATTGCGGACAGCTTCATGAAATCGGTAAAAACAAAAGGGCACCAAATGGTGTTTGTTACGGATATCAATAACGAAGGGGTTTATATAAGAGACGTGGAAACGGGAAAAGAATACATAAAAAACATCGACCGGCAAAACCAAAAATGCAAAAAGTATTCCGTTTTATGTTTAAACCAAGACAAAATCGTAACGGCATTTGCATCGAAAAACTTCTATACCCACTCCTCGTATTATAACCGGATTCGATACGGTATCGTTGACAAGGAAGAAGAGGCCGTGTATGTTAAAACATTAGACGGTGAACGAATACGGATAGACAAACCTTCGGATTCTTTGGAAAACGGACAAATCGTATGTGTTGACGAGTTCAGTCAAATTATACGGTGTATCGAGCATCCCGAAGAAGAGAGCGGATTTATCAATGCACAAAAAAATACCGGTGAAAAAAACGACGATAAGAAAGATACGGAAGACGATAAAAACCGGGAAGAGGATAAACCGCAGAAGATTGAGATCATAGGAACGGCTTTGGTTTTAGGAAACAATAGCTTTGCAAATTCCTATAAGCTAAGTTTATTAAAATGCGGCTACTTGGCTCGTGTTTTGGAAGGATACGAGCCTTGGGCCAAAATCAAAGCATTAATGAAAGGAGTTGACATCATTGTCGTTGTCACCTCCCACGTATCTCATGAAAACATGTACAGAATAAAGAAAGAAGTGACGGACATACCGGTCATCTATTCCGAATTTGACGGCGCAAACCGTATACAGCTGCTGATCTCCGAACGGCTTTCCTCTTCACCCGTTGAAGAGGAGCAAGAAGCGTTATAACGTTCATCAAGCCTTATCTCTTTTTTCGTAATTTGGCACGGTCTTTTCCCGATTATCGTATTCTTTTTCCGGGATTATAGTATAATCGTAGTGTGAGGGTTCCTCGGCAAGCTTTCGAATAAAAAAGCTTGTCGAAAGATTATCTTTTTTATCAGTTGCTTTTAAGGAGGTCCGTTATGATACCTACTGTTGATTTTTACGGTCATAAAATCACCCGCCTGATGATAGGCAGTAATCCTTTTACCGGCCATTCCTATATCGAATCGAAGCATAGCGGTGAAGAAATGATGGATTACTATACCGCGGAAAATTGCGTTCGAACCTTGTTTGAAGCCGAAAGCTTAGGCATTAATACCTTTATGACTTCGGCAGATCCGTTTATCTTCCGCGTTATTCGGCAATACAAGAACGAAGGCGGTAAAATGAACATCATGTTCCAGTCCTACCCGGCGATGGATTTAGCGGTGAATCTGCGAATGATGTTAAAGTGCGAGCCTGTAGCCATATACCACCAAGGAACAAACACGGATTATTTATTTGAACAAGGGCAGATTGACACCATACGCCAAAATATCAAAACCATTAAAAGCTCCGGCGTTATTACGGGATTAGGTACCCACGTACCGGAAACGCTATTGCAAGCGGAAGAAGAGGATTGGGGTGCCGACTTTTACAGCGCCTGCTTGTACAACGCCAGAAGACAAAACCGCGGCGAGCAAAGCGGCTTTATAACCGGCAAGACCAAAGCCCACCTTGTTTTTTATCCGGAGGACCGTTTCATTATGTTTGATGCCATCAAAAAGGTTTCCAAACCGGTTATCGCTTTTAAAACCTTTGCCGGAGGTCAAATCTTTTTAGGAAAAGCACCGGAAGAAATCCCGGCCATAGCGGAGCAGTACCTAAAAGAAACGTATGAGAATATAAAGCCTATCGATATGGTCATGATCGGTGTATTCCAGAAATATAAAAACGAATTGAAAGAAAACGTAGAAATCGCAAAGAAAATTTTCAGCGAAATAAAATGACAACGAGGTAGATAGAATGGACTCCCAATTCAAAACGGCGATTTACAACAATAGGAATTACCCCATCGAAGAACGTGTACAAGATCTGCTTTCGAAAATGACCTTGGAAGAAAAGGTCCGCCAAATGGACATGTACCAAGGCTCCATGTTCGTTAACAAAATGTCTTCCATCAGCCGAACCGCAGCCGGTCCCGACACGAAATTCGTAAAAGAAAAAGCCGCCGCCGTAAGCAATGGAATCGGCGTAGGATGCATTCACGACCTTTACCCCATAGACTCGGACCTGTCCAACACCATACAGGAATTTGTAATCAATGACTCTCGTTTAGGGATACCTGTTCTCTTTTCCGAGGAAGCCTTGCACGGATTAAGCAGCCCCGGGAACACCATATTCCCGCAAGCCATCTGTATGGCTTCTACCTGGAATGAAGATTTGGTTTTCCAAACTGCAAGAGCCATCGCTTCCGAAACCCGCTCCAAAGGAATTCATCTGGTTTTTAATCCGGTATTGGAAATCGCCAGAGATCCCCGCTGGGGACGTACGGAAGAAACCTACGGAGAAGATACATGCCTTGCATCGAGATTGGCTTACTCCATGGTAAGGGGGCTTCAAGGAGATTCCTTATCCTCCCATGATTCCGTTGTATCCGAAGTGAAGCATTTTGCCGTTCACTCCATACCCAACGGCGGATTGAACTGCATGAGCTGTTCCGTAGGAGAGCGGATGATCCGTTCCGACTTTTTACCTGTTTTCAAATCCGCCATCGTAGACGGCAAAGCCATGTCGGTGATGTGCGCATACCATTCCATCGACGGAATCCCTTGCGCCGCCTCCAAATGGCTCTTAACGGATGTATTAAGAGGCGAATGGGGCTTTCAAGGCTTCGTCTGCTCGGATTTAGGCGCCATCAAGCGGCTTCATACCATTCACCATGTTGCCGATTCCTTCGAGGACGCCATCCGGCAAGCGGTGGAAGCCGGCGTGGATATGCAGTTTTTCGACTTTGACAATGACTTTTTCCAAAACGCTTTAATTTCTTTGGTAAAAAGCGGCGCTTTGTCCGAAGCGGCTATTAACCGTGCCGTTTCCTCCATCTTAAGAGTGAAGTTCATGTTAGGGCTGTTCGATAATCCGTATGTCGATACGAGCCTTTCGAAAAAAGTAACCAGATCGAAAAAGCATTTGGATACTAGCTTGGAGGTGGCAAGGCAAGGAATCTGCCTTTTGAAAAACGAAAACGGTCTTCTTCCCCTTTCGAAAGAATTAACGAAAATTGCCGTTATCGGGCCGAATGCGGACCGTTTGCCCTTAGGAGACTACACGCCTCCCGTTTACGGCTTTAAAGAAGTCACCTTGTTAGAAGGTATCAAGAGCATCGTTAAGGACCCCGAGTCGGTAATCTATGAAAAAGGATGCTCCATTCGAGAAATCGACATGGATCCTGTAAACGGAAAATACTTCATGACACCGGACGGATCCATGCAAGGCTTGAAAGGCGAATACTTCAACGATATATCCATGGAAAAGAATCCGGACGTAACAAGAATCGATCCGGCCGTCGACTTTAACTTTATCATGCAGATACCCGGAGACGGCATCAACAGCGACGAGTTTGCCGTAAGATGGTCGGGATACCTTGTTCCCGAGATATCCGGAACCGCTTCTGTAGGCTTCATATCCCAAGACAGCTATCGGGTATTTATCGAGGGAAAATGTGTTTTGGATTCTTGGAAGCCGGGCTCGGAAAAAACCCTTGCCGAATACGAGTTTGAGAAGAATAAAAAATATCCGATTGTTATCGAGTATAAAAAGCATAAGGGCGGCGGAAGAGCGGCCAAGCTGTGCTGGAGCTTTGATGAGGACGATATAAATAAAGCGGTAGAAGCCGCAAAAAATGCCGATGTGGCCATTGTGGCGTTAGGGGAATCAAGAGATTTATGCGGTGAATCAAGAGATCGCTCGGATCTCAGTCTCACCGGAAGACAAGAAGAATTGCTCATGAAGATATATGAAACGGGAACTCCCGTGGTAGCCGTTCTGTTCAACGGAAGGCCGTTGACCGTAAGCCGGGTACAAAAGCATATACCGGCAATTATTGAAGCGTGGTTCCCGGGAGATCGAGGCGGTATTGCCATTGCCGAGATCCTTTTCGGATTATGCAACCCGTCCGGCAAGCTACCCATCTCCTTCCCCAAAAATGTAGGCCAGCTCCCTATTTACTACAACCGACCGGAGGCCGGCAAAAGACGCTATGTGGATTCCGATTCTTTACCCTTGTATGCCTTCGGAGACGGATTGAGCTATTCCACATTTGTTTACAATAACTTAAAGCTTTCAAAAGAAACCATGTCACCGGACGAAGAAGTGACCGTATCGGTAGATATAACAAACGCAAGCGAAAGAGACGGATACGAAACCGTCATGCTGTTTATTACCGATGTATTCTCCAGCGTCGTGACTCCGGACATCGCCCTCAAGGATTTCAAAAAGGTGTTTATAAAAGGAGAAGAAACGATAACAGTAAGCTTCCTAGTAGGCTTTGACCATCTTAAGCTTCTGAATCGGAGCATGACCGAAACCGTAGAAAAAGGAACCTTTGAAATCCATGTAGGAGGAAACCTGAAGAATACATTGAAAAAAGAATTGAATGTCATATAGTCTTTAGGATCAATAACTTGAAAACCTTGAAACCCTACATCTTGTAGGGTTTCTTTTTTCTATAGAATGCAGAGGATTCCTGAGAATTCTTGCATTTTACTGTAATATTTTTACCTAACCGGTAACCTCTTATTTGCCGTGGTCAGCCGGATTCGATATAATGAATTTATCCATGAGGTTAAGAGAGTTCACCGATAAGATTGAAATTGTTGTTTTTTAGGTCGTTTTCTTGTCGTTACTGTTATTCATCCTTGTCAGAACCACGATGGGTATTTTTTCTACTATATATTATGTGATAAAAAACACCGGAGGAGGTTTTTTAATGTACGCGGAGAATCTTAAGCAGGTCGGTGAAAATATTCGGCAGGCATTGAAAAATCGAGGAATGACGCGGCAGCAGCTTGCCGATCGTTTGGGTATTTCCGAACAAGCCGTGAACAGAATCATCAACGGAAAGAAAGCAATTAACATCATGGAGCTTTCGCAGGTTGCTTCAATCCTAGACATTTCACCGGACGAACTCCTATCCGTTAAAAATCCGATTCAAATGGAAAATAAAAAACAATTGTTTACGGATGAATTAAAAAATGAAGAAGTCCATCGTAATATTGACTTTCTTCGAAACGTAATAGATCAAATCCGAATATTGGAGGATCTGATTCATGAGCAAGATCAAGAATCGGGTAATCCCATGGATTAAGCTTTGAAATTTTGTCTTGTACCAAAAAGGGTCCGCTTTGATTTTTCCTTTTATCATGCAATATATTGCGTATGAAGTTCCCTATCTTGAATTTATTACCGCCGTGGCTGTTTAAGCAGTAAGATCTACTAGCTCAAGGAATATTCATCCAGTTGCATTTAACGAAGTCTTAGCAATTGAGAACACTCGTAAACGCCGGAAGAACTAATCTGTGAGAACGAACTCATCATAGCAAATAAAACGGCTGTTTTTATCAGCTGACTTCGAAGATCAAATCTTAACGCATTTATTCCTAAGTTGCCGGAGTACTGCAAGAGAAAATCGGTCCATAAAGATGCGTCCTTATCGATTCTATTTAACTTTTCAATTAAAATTATTATATATTGTTATATTATTTTGATATTTACTATATTTTATGTTATGCTTTACTAGTGTTTAAAATATGATGCTAATAATCCAAGAAGTACTAGCCAACAAAGTGCTTTACGGTATTGATTCTCCTATCCCGGTGAGCTTTAACTGTAATCATTAGATGAACAACTTTAGTTAATATTCCAACAAAAAAAATTAATATAAAAATATGGAAAGGATTAACGTTCAATAGATAATCTCACAACAGCATAACCTTAAATAACTCTGCAAGTATATAAATCATTTAAATATTGGCGGAGGTGAAGATTGATATAAACACAATACTCAGTATTTAATCATCAAAGGTATTGGCTTGTCTTATTAGTCAAGGAGTCCAAAATGTTAGCAACAACATATTCCCACACAGTCAGGCAATCAAAAACATATTTTCACCAATGTCTGTATCTGTCCGGATAATGCAGGCATATCTTAATCCTCAAGGTAAAAAAAACATTAAGCTTCATACTTTATTAATGAAATGGAGGGTAATAATGAAAAGGCTTCTAATTTTTACACTTGTTTTTGCATTACTGATATCTTTTGTTGCTTGTGCCGGCAGAACGGAAGATGATAGCTCTGACTCAACGACGACACAAAATACAACAACGACAACAAAAGTCGAAACAACAACGACTATAGAGAATCCTTTCACCGAACATTTACAACTTACCTATTTAGTTGCATTTGCACTTGGCTACGAAGAAGGTCGCTGGGATGAACTGGAGCTTGAAGAAAAGTTCAATATCGATTTGAAGGTGTGGACTATTGATGCGGAAAGTTCCGAACAATGTACGTTGATGGCCGCTGCAGGTGATTGGCCTGATACAGGACACGTAGCTGCATATAGTCCTAATCGTGCTTATGACGAAGGATTAATAAGGAGTATTTCGCTTGAGCAAATTCGAACCATGCTGCCGGAATATTACGGTATTCTTGAAAGCAACCCCATTGGATTTAAAATAAACCAAATACAAGACAAACCCGGACATTATTACGGATTGTCTTTCTGCTATTCCCAAAACAACTATTGGTACCATGTAAATTGTTTCCGTTTGGATTGGCTCGAAAATATAGGTTATTCTATTAACGATTTAACCGAGGTAATATTTACCGATGATTTAATGAAAGAAGCCGATGATGTCGTCTACCTTTCAAATCGAGTGTTTACGTATGAGGAATTTAAAGATATAATGAGGGCTTTCACGGAAGAAGACCCTGATGGAAATGGAAACGACGATACATACGGTGCGATGTTTCCGCTCTATGGGCCTTCTTTCGGGAGCACTTGGACAGATCTTTATTCAGGTATGTTCGGTATTACAAAATCTTATTCAACATGGTTTTATTATGATTCT